>JBIKQC010000132.1:0-9645 GCA_044349855.1 Saprospira sp. | reverse complement strand
GATCGAAAGTACGAAGGGGCCTATGCTCAGGCAGAGCTCCGCTTATTTTTTCATAAAAAATGCCGCTCCGATGGAGCTTTGATCTAATTGCGCCCTGACGGGCTACGAAAATATCGCCCCGCTGAGGCACATTATTAACGGCCTAACTCATTTAGACGCCGGCAAATCAATTCCAAGATTTTGTCATTACAGATTCCGGGATTTAAATAACACAATAAAAAATCGGCCCCTGAGATCAATTTCTCAGAGGCCGATTTTATTTATTCCAAATCAGATCATTAAATATTAGAAGCTGCAATCCTAAGCGCCTCATAAGTCTTTTCACTGATAGGTGCAAGCGGCAGGCGCAATTCAGCAGTACAAATATTCAGTATCTCCAGATTTGCCTTAATGCCACCCGGATTGCCCTCCACAAAAAGCAGATCGACCAAATGCATCAGTTTATAATGCAATGCCTGTGCTTTTCTGAAATCTCCTGCCAATGCAGCACGGGTCATATCGGAAAACTCACGCGGATAGGCATTGCCCACAACTGAGATGACACCATCTCCACCGCAGGCTATGATCGGTAATGTAATATTGTCATCACCGGAAAGTACCAGAAATCCCTCAGGGCGGCCATGTATTATTTCCATACATTGACGAAGGTTGCCCGAGGCTTCCTTGACGGCAATGAATTTTTCATTAGCCTTTGCCAGGCGAAGCGTCGTTTCTGCCTCCATATTTGAAGCAGTACGTCCTGGAACATTGTATAGAATAATGGGACGGGGTGCAACCTCGGCCAAAGCCATAAAATGCTGATAAATTCCTTCCTGTGTAGGTTTGTTATAGGCAGGACTGACAGAAAGAATGGCATCTACACCCTCAAAATGGTATTCCTGCATCTGTTCCTTCACTTCGGCCGTATTGTAACCGCCAAATCCGGCGACAATACCAACTCTGCCGGCAGCTGTTTTGATGGTGAAATCCATCACAGCAATTTTTTCTTTTTTGCTGAGGGTAACCGATTCACCGGTTGTTCCCATTGTTACCAAAAACTCCAGTCCGCCATTGATATTATGATCAATCAGTCTTTCAAGACCATCATAATCAACATAACCGTTTTTGAAGGGGGTAACAAGTGCGACACCTGTGCCGCGAAGATTTATTGACATATTGTATTGTATATGAATGCGAATCAAGAGTTAAAATTTTGTAAAGTATTGATTTTGTTTTAAAAACACTAAAAATTACGAGCCGTAGGCACCGTTTCAGAATGTCGGAAGCACCAGCATATAGAATTGGCCTTTTTGTGTACAGTGCCAAGCCTGAAAATTCAATAAAAAAGCTAACAATCTCTAACTGAAGGACAGTCTGGCCGATTCTGGTTTTGGGGTGTAGCGTTGTACGGCCGTATAACGCTACGCCCCAAAAATGCATTGGTTCCGACTTGATTTTTTGTTACTTTTGGATCAAGACAAAAGTAAAAAAGAGCCCGCGGCAGCGTTGTGCGACTTGAATTTTATTTTTTACCCTTGGAAGGATTATGAACTATGCGTTTATCATCATCAATGCTTGATTTATCTGTTTCAGGGCTTTCTCGAAATTCTTACTTTTGTTATGTACCATCAGATCGTAAAAATCTCTGCCTCCTTCGCGGTAATAACCCACTCTGAGTTTTACCCTAGCTGCCTGAGCAATAAAATCCAACGGTTGGGATTCTGAAAAATACAATGAGATTAAAATATCAAATTCTTTAGACAAAAATTCATCCACCTTAGCGCCTTTGGGCACCAATGCCCAGTTTAGGTCTTTTTTGCAAAAACAGTCAAAATCCAATCCTTCAGGCACTTTTGCTTCTGTTGTAAAAGCAAAAACCTTAACATCTTTTCCGAGTTTGCGCAAAGACTGTGCATATTCAAAAACAGCCTTATTCTCCAATGTGTCAACACCCGAACTGATGTCAACAAGTAGCGC
Organism: Saprospira sp.; assembly: GCA_044349855.1. Taxonomy (GTDB): domain Bacteria; phylum Bacteroidota; class Bacteroidia; order Chitinophagales; family Saprospiraceae; genus Saprospira. Next base: position 7,689 of record JBIKQC010000132.1, on the reverse strand, counting down.
TATACTTGAGGCTCTGGGCAGATTTATCAGTCCGGAAGTTTTAGTATGCATTGAAATTTTACGCTTCAGTGCCTGCTGATAAAATGTTTTTTGTATGCTGCTTTTTAGGCTCATGGATTAACCGTTTTGGTATTTGGTATTTGGTAAAGGGTAGAGGGTACTTGGTACTTTGAAATAGGTTATTAGTCACTAGTGTTATGTTAATTGTAATATAGTGCCATCCTAATATCGGTGGACAAAAATTTGTCTTTCAATTCAAAGATAACACACTAGTGTTCCCCCCAAATTTTACTGATGATTTAACCTTTTTGCAGCCCCATCGGGGCGACATTTTTGTAGCCGCAGGCAAAAAAAATGAATAGAGCTCTGTAGGAGCGGCATTTACATAAATTAGTACAATAAAATACATACACAAAATGTCACCCCTACAGGGTTCTTTTCCTTCGCAGCTTACGCTGCTACAAAAATATCGCTCCTCTGGAGCTGGTTCCTGATGTAAATGGTAAATAACTAACACATAAGTCAATTCAAAGATAACATTACACTAGTACCTGGATTGCTGGTATTTTATTGGCTATGAATATAAATCTCGAAGGGATGAAAAGATTATAGCCAATAAATAACCATGTTGACCAAAACCCCGAAGGGGTGATATTTTATACTTTGAAAGTTGGTATCAGTGGTCTTCGTTAAACATTTATTCACAAAGTGTTCAGTACCAAGTACCAAGTACCAAGTACTATGTACCGGTATTACTTCTCCAATATCGTTGTCGGGCCCATTTTGCTGAATTTCTCAATTCTGTCAGCCACCAATTCCTCGGGACTGAGTTTTGCCAATGCAGTCAATTCCTTTTTGAGTACTTTTTTCAAAATTTTTGCCATTTCATCGGGTTGAGCATGTGCTCCGCCCAACGGTTCAGGGATTATTTCATCGATGATACCGAGTTCGAGTGCATTTTCTGCAGTCAATTTCAATGCCTCTGCAGCCTGTTTTTTATTGTCGACAGTTCTCCAAAGAATGGTCGAACAGGACTCGGGAGAGATAACAGTATACCAGGTATTTTCCAGCATCAGTACACGGTTGCCAACGCCAATGCCCAATGCACCGCCTGAAGCACCTTCACCGATTACCACACAAACAATTGGAACACGCAGACGCGCCATTTCAAACAGATTGCGGGCAATAGCCTCGGCCTGTCCGCGCTCTTCTGCTTCAATACCGGGGAAAGCACCCGGAGTGTCGATAAGACAAACTACCGGAATATTGAAACGTTCTGCGGTCTTGAAAAGTCGGAGTGCTTTGCGGTAACCTTCAGGATTGGGCATACCAAAATTGCGAAACTGACGCATTTTGGTGTTTTCACCCTTCTGATGGCCTACAAACATCACGGTCATATTGTCCAAACTGCCGATACCGCCAACAATGGCTTTATCGTCTTTGAAAGTGCGGTCACCGTGCATTTCTACAAAGCGGCTGCACATTTGGCTCAGATAATAAAGTGTGTAAGGGCGCTCGGGATGGCGGGAAAGCTGTACACGCTGCCAACCTGTGAGGTTGTGGTAAATTTTCTTTCGAGTGGAGATGATTTTACGTTCCAAAGCAGCAATTTCAGACTGTTTGGCCTCATCGTCCTCTTCAGCATCCTTTTTCAATTGCTGGAGTTGGTTATATAACTCCTCTACGGGTTGTTCGAAATCTAAAAAAACCATATTATTGATGTGTTGATCTTGTCACAAGTGACGAGACAAGTTGTGATGATAGGTTGCTTTAATACGATATTATTGGAACGATAAATCCCAATAGTATGCAAAACTAACCAAAAAAAAATTCTTTTCAGCATTTTTTGCTTCCCTTTAAATGCCTGGGATTTTTTTTGGTACTAAATGCTGATTATTTGAATATTAAAAATAATTTTGAGAGTCAAACTCATTTAAAATATGAATTTTGGAAACCAAAAACCACAAACCTATGAAAAAGAATTACTTATTTGCTATGTTGCTTTTATTAAGCTTTTCAGCACTGAAGGCACAGGAAGAAGATCCGGGAGATATTCAACCTGACCGCCCGGGATTGGGAGAATCTTCTCAAATAGTGCCCCTCAAATATTTTCAAATAGAGGCCGGAGGCAATTTTGAATGGGATAAGGAAGGTTCTGTTTCAGCAAAGAGCATTACCTATAATTCTACTACACTCAGATATGGAATTTTTAACAATTTTGAACTTCGACTTGCCTTTAATTTTCAACAGGATTTCCTTAAAACTTCATTTTTTTCAAACAACACAATGGTAGGTTTTACTCCCTGGAGCTTCGGATTCAAAGGTAGAATCTGCGATGCAAAAGGCTGGCTGCCAAGCACAGCAATCCTTGGCAATATTGCAATTCCATATCCGTCTTCAGTTAATTACAAATCAGATTATATTGCTCCATCAATACTCATCCCAATGGAATGGGATTTGACGGAAGCATTGTTGCTGACTGTAAATGTCGGCACCTTTTGGGATGGCAGCACCCCTATTCCCAGTTATTTCAGTTCGGTAGGTTTCGACTATGCCCTTCCGGCCAATTTCGGTGTTTTTGTGGAAGGTTATATGAATGTGGATGAGGTCGGTACTTTTCTCCCGGGTTTCAATGGCGGCGTTGTGTGGCGTTTGATGCCAAACTTACAGTTGGACCTTTCTGCCGGTGTAGGGCTTAATAAAGAAATGGCTGATGGTTTTATCAATGGAGGTATCTCTTATCGTTTACCCCGTTAAATAACAATTAAAATAAAATCGAAAGCTAAGTCTTGATTTTAATAAAATATTGATCAACTAAATACTGGGTTCAAGCATAAGTTTTTTAGTAAATTTGAAATGTAATAATTAAGATAAATTGCTGTTTTTTTTGTGTACTCCTTCCTTGTTTAAAAAACTTCTACTTTTTATTTTTTGTTAAATTCAACGTAATTTCAAACAGGACTTTTCTTCTTAAAGTTATGATTATAAAATGTTATTATTTCTGCACGCTTACTTACTGTTATCACTACTACATTAATGAAATTTAGCGAATATAAATATGAACGCCCCGATTTATCAGGGTTTAAAGTCCGTTTCCAAACTACTTTGGATAGCTTTAAAAAGGCCGCCACTGCCGAAGAGCAGGCAGAGTTGGTGCAGTCAATCAACAATCTGAGGGTTGAGTTTGACAGTATGGGCAGTATTTGCAGCATCAGACATTCTGTTAATACCAATGATAAATTCTATGAGGATGAAAACCATTTTTATGATGAGCATTATCCCGAAATCAGCGAACTGATCAACAGTTATTACAGAGCACTGCTTCTTTCTCCGTTTAAAGCAGAATTGGAAAAGGTTTACGGCAAACAGTTGTTTATTCTGGCTGAATTGAACTTAAAAACCTTCGAGCCGGAAATTCTGGCTGATTTGAAGGATGAAAACAAACTCGGCACAGCATACAATCAACTGAAAGCCAGAGCCAAAATTGAATTTAGAGGCAAGAGCTACAATCTTTCTTCCATCAATCCTTTGGAATTGGATACCGATCGGGCTACCCGCAAAGAATCTCAGGAAGCAAAATGGGGCTTTTTCGAACAAAATGCCACTGAGGTTGAAGGAATCTTCGATAAAATGGTGAAACTGCGTCAGAGCATGGCCGAAAAATTGGGTTATAAAAACTATATCCCCCTCGGTTATGCCCGTATGCGCCGCAGTGACTATGGTCCGGAAGAGGTGGCAGTATTCCGCCAACAGATTTTGGATCATATTGTACCAATTGCAACAGAGCTCTATGCCCGTCAGGCAAAGCGAATCGGTTTGGAAAAACTGGAATTCTATGATATTTCGCTCGGCTTTCCTTCCGGAAATCCCACACCAAAAGGTCAGGCGCCCTGGATGGAAGAACAGGCAGCCAAAATGTATGCTGAACTTTCAAAAGAAACAGATGAGTTTTACCGCTATATGTGGGATCATGATCTGATGGATCTCAGCGCCAAAGATGGCAAGATGACCGGTGGATATTGTACCTTTATCGGAAAATACCAGTCACCTTTTATCTTTTCCAATTTCAATGGCACAAGCCATGATGTAACGGTACTTACACATGAGGCAGGACACGCTTTTCAATGTTATGCTACCAGCAGAAACCAAAAACTTTATGAATATCTTTGGCCTACTTATGAGGCCTGCGAAATTCACTCCATGAGTATGGAGTTTTTTACCTGGCCCTGGATGCAGTTATTTTTTAAAGAAGATACTGAAAAATTCAAATACGAACACCTTACAGCAGCCATTCAGTTTCTGCCTTATGGGGTTGCCATTGACGAATTTCAACATGTTATTTATGAAAATCCCGACATGAGCACTGCAGAACGCAATGCAGCCTGGAGGGCAATAGAACGCAAATATATGCCGCATAGAACTTACGAAGGCAACGAGTTTTTGGAAAATGGCGGTTTTTGGCAGCGCCAAAGTCATATTTTTAATTCACCTTTCTATTATATAGATTATGTCCTCGCACAAATTTGCGCCTTTCAGTTTTGGAAACGCAGTTTGGAAGACAAAGAAGCTGCTTGGAAGGATTATGTAAATCTTTGCAAAGCAGGGGGATCTGTATCTTTCCTGAAACTGGTGGAACTCGCAGGATTGCGCTCTCCATTCGATGAAGGCACTGTGGCATGGGCAATTCAACCCATCAAAGATTATTTTGAAAAGACAGACGATTCAAAATTTTAAAAAATATTTCGATAAGGATACTCTAATGGGTATCCTTTTTTTGTAATTTCGGCCTATCAATGCTGATCTGCTGATTTTAGTTTGTATTTCAATATCGGCACTGTACCTATTCACTTTGTGGACCCTCGGTTACCACAACAATTCAACAGACTATATGATAAAAATACTCGCAAACGACGGCATAGAAGCCGATGGTAAACTCCTTTTGGAAGAGGCCGGTTATCAGGTAGATACCAATCATATCCCTCAGGATATGCTTAAAGAAATGCTTCCGGAATACGATGCTGTCATCGTACGCTCTGCAACCAAAATCAGAAAGGATCTGATTGATGCCTGTCCTAATCTGAAAGTAATTGCCCGTGCCGGTGTCGGTATGGACAATATTGATGTGGAATATGCGAGAAGCAAGGGTATCAATGTGATCAATACACCGCGTGCTTCCTCATTGGCTGTAGCTGAACTCGTTATGGCTCAGGTATTTACCCTGGCCCGTTTCCTGCATATTGCCAATCGCGATATGAGCACAGTCGGTGCTGAAAAATTCAAGGACCTTAAAAATAAATATTCCGAAGGCTCGCAGGTACGGGGCCGTACTTTGGGCATTATAGGTTTTGGTCGTATCGGACAGGAATTGGCACGCATAGCAATGGGGGTTGGCATGAAAGTAATTGCTTCTGACCTTGGCGAAAAAGATGTGGATATACACATCCCTGTTCCCGACAATAATAATGTGTCATTGACGATGCACCTCAAAACAGTATCTTTTGAGAAGATTTTGCGCGACAGCGACTTCATATCTGTGCATGTGCCCGGTGGCGGTAGCGATAAAGCACTTATAGGAGCTGCCGAAATTTCGAGAATGAAAGATGGTGTCTATCTCATCAATACTTCCCGAGGCGGTGTAATTGATGAAAATGCTCTGCTCAATGCCCTCGACAAAGGAAAAGTGGCCGGCGCTGCTTTGGATGTTTTTGTCAATGAGCCAACTCCCGATTCCCGTTTGCTCAATCACCCCAAAATTTCTGTAACTCCGCATATCGGCGCTTCTACCATCGAGGCACAGCGCTATATCGCTTTGGAATTGGCAGATGCCTTTATCGAATTTTTTGGAGAAGAGAATTAGACCAATTTTGGTGAAATATAGAATCGAGGAAAGTGCTTTAGGGTACTTTCCTTTTTTTATTTTCATCCAAACTCAGATAAAAGAAAAAACCAAACTGATGACAACCGCCATCACAACAAAGATAAGGAAGATAAAGTAAAGCATATTGCTTCGGTAAACCTTGAACATCAGTTCTATGAGTTCTGACCAGTCATAACCCCGGCCGAAGCCCTCGCGGACCATGAAAAAGTATTTTCGCTGTCCCCGTATGCTCTGATCGCCGTGTTTTTGTAGGATAAAGAAGTCTTCATTCAGAAAAATACATTCATAAAGCTCGTGTTTATCGGCATATTTGACGATGAGACCGCCAACATTTTCCTCCCAGGTTCCGCTGTTGATATCTCCCTCCAAAATTCGGAGATAGGTACCGTCTTCCTGAAAGACATGCAGGATATGTTCCTGAAAATTAACATCATCACGGACTTCCAGCCATCTGTTATCGACATAATATTCATCGTTAAGGCCCTTGCTGTAAGTTCCAAGATGAGTCATGGTATAATCTATCCCTTCATCCAAAGTTTGGAATTCCGGCAATTCACCGTTAATGGTGCTGATAATATTATTCCAGATAGACACAGTTACTGATAGATTATTTTGTACGCAATGATCATTCACCAAAAATAGCAAAAGGGAGCAGTTTTTAGGCTATTTTGGGCTATTAATATTTACAAATGCAAGGTCTTATTTGAAAAGGTCTTTTTAGATATTGTAAAAAATCCTTATATTGGCCCTGCATTTTATCCAAATTATATTATAACCCCACCAGCAAAGCAGTCCCAATCATGAAAAAACTATCCATCCTGCTCCTGTTGTGCTTAATCACATTCACCCTTATGTCGAACGACCAAGATAACAAAAACAAAGTCCTTGCCGTGCAATTGGGCAAAATCAGTATTCAATTTCAGAAATGGCAAAATGAATTGGAGGCCTACACAAAATGGGCAAAGGAAAATGATGGCGCTGTTTCTATTGAGGAGAAGGCCGAGATAGACCGTCGCAAAAAAGATATTGATGCTATTTTGAACCGCGTTGCACAGATTGTTAAGGAAAAGGGGCTACTGTCCTTCATGGGTCTGCTGAAGGTAAAAACAAAGGCAGAAGCAAAAGAGAGTGAGATTCTGCCAACAGAAACTGCTTTAGAACGCCCCGATCCACTGAAATCATTGGCAGCATTGGATAATGAAGAGGCGATGATGATGCTGGAGGATAATATTCCAAAGGTTGATTTTATTGATTTTTGTATAAAAAAACTGAGTCCGTCCAATACAGGAAACGCTGTAAAAGCAGTAAAAGAGCCTAATGCTAAGGTAAACTTGTCTGTCTTTAATAGTAAAATAGCTAATTTAACCTTTAAAACACCTTTGGGGCAGGAGTTACATGCCAAAATGAAAGAAGCTTTGACTAAACTTAGTAATGAGCTGAGTGCGCAAGAAATTATTGACGAGTTTGAATCGATTGCTTCAAATTATGCAGATGAAAAAACGCTGGAAACCCATTTTAAAAATAATAAAGCTTTTTATAATTACGACCCGGAATCCCGCAAAAAGAAAGAAAATACTCCTGTTGTTGATGATCAAAAAGAATTGAATATTAATCAATTAGAGACTGATTTAAATAGATTTTTATCAATTATAGGAGAGTTATTGTATTCACCGGAGGTGATCGCAGCACACCCTGAGAATAAGAAAGCAGAGAAAGAGGCTTACGAAGCAGCGAAAGCAAAATTTGATGAGCTTATAATGTCTTGGTATAAGGATGAGGTTAAAGATATAATTAACGAGTTGGAGCCTTTG
>JBIKQC010000130.1:0-9665 GCA_044349855.1 Saprospira sp. | reverse complement strand
AATCCATTTCCGCTCTTTCCTTCACTCAAATGTTCCCGGAAACGGCCATAGTTTTCTGCCGGAATTGAGCTGTAGATTTCCAGATATTTTTTTGCTCTCGTTATTATTACATTCAGAAGTCGGTAGCCCTGTTCTCTGTTCAATGGTCCGAAATTTTGCAAAAAGCTGCCGTCGGCTGCTTTTCCGAAGGTGGTGGAAAGCAGCATAAAATCGCGCTCATCGCCCTGGATATTTTCCAGATTTTTCACAAAAAGTCCGTTGGCAAAAAGGGCTTCGAACGCCGTTCCCGCATCTGGCTCAGAAAGACTATTTTCCTGCATCAATTCCAATATCAGGTTGCGTTGCAGGATATTAAAAGTTGCAACGCCGATAGATGGAATCGGATCTCCCGAATTTAATGCATTTCTGTAAAGGGCCAGAAGTCTTTCCAGTACAGCCTTTGCCTCTGCCCTGTTTGTCCCCTTTTCATAAAGTCCATCCATCTCAATGAAAGAAATGGGCTTATAATCGGTTTTGGGCGCCACAGGCATCAGTCTTTTTCCGTAGAAAGCCGCGTTTGAAAAATCGATCAGAAATGGGTGCGCCGAACGGTAATGCACCTTCAGGAATTTTTCTTTATAGTTTCCGTCGGCAATGCAGTATTCCAACAAGGATTCAGCACCCGACAGATAATCGACTGCATCTTTTTTCAATTGCTGATTATCGTACTCAGCGAGTTCTTCCTCTTCCTGTATCAAATTTTTGGCCGAAAGGAAATAATCGGAAGGCGGCATCTGCTGACTGTCGCCCGACACAACTTTGTAAGTTCCCCTAGTCAGGGCCGCAAAGGTATCTTCCAATCTTAACTGACTGGCTTCATCAAAAATCACAACATCGAAAAGGCCCGGAACCAAGGGCAGCATTGATGCACAAACCGCCGGACTGAGCATCAGTACAGGATAAAATGCCGTAAAAAGACTGGGGTCTGCTTCAAACATCTGTCGCAAAGGGGTTCTTCGGCCTTCGCTGTTACCGCGCAGATTATAAATACTGTGCACCTTTACCGGTGATTTTTTACTGTTAAATTTCTGAACTGCTTCAGACTGTTTTGAACGCCAATATTGCAAGGTATGACTGATCATCGCAGGTCTCAGATCATTGAGTTCTTTGCTGAGATTGCGGGAAAGACTTCTGTAGGTCATTTCCTGCGGAATACTGTCGTCAGCACAGGCATTGAGCAGATGATAACGGTACCAGCCGCTGAAAGCAGCCTCCCAATTAGCAGGATTTGCTTTAGCCAAAGCAATAAATGCTGCCTGTTGTGCCTGGTCCAACTGCAGCCAGAAATACTTGAGCGGATGATAATTGGGAAAATCCTCATCATATTTATCATCCAATGATTTCAAGTTTTTATCCAGTTCCTCCAAATTGTTCAAACGCTCTCTGACGACAATATTTTTGAATCCGAAGGGCACTTTAAATACCTGGCTTTTCATGAAATTCTGCGCAAAAAGGTCCAGATTTCGGGTAAGTTCTTTCACTTCTTTTCTGAAATCGACATGAGGATGCAGATTCTGTTCACTCAGTTTATTGACATAATCCCTAATGGCATTATCTTTTGAGCTGTACCAACTGCTCACTTTATCGTAATATTCCTGTGTGTTTTTTTTCAAATCCTCAAAAGTCATTTTATCCATGTTTTTCAGATCGAGAAAATCATGTTTAAAATAATGAAAGCGTGCGTGCAGATTTATGAGCAGTGAATAATTCTTCAGAACTCTAAGTTTGTCCTCTTTCAGCTTTTTGAATTTTGAGCTGAATCCGGACAGGAAATTGCGGTAAGCGCCATTGTTTTTATTGAAAAAGTATTTGCTCTCGCCCATGCCGGCCTCAATCATATCAATAATTTCATCGATCAGGATACCTTTTTTAGCCAGCACTTCGGTATAATGGTCATCCAATAATTTCTCATACTTGTAAAGGTAGGTGAGCAGGTCACGCTGTGCACCGTCGACAGCATATAGCAGGGCTTTCACCGCCTTTTTGAGTTCCTCAAAAACCTGATTGGAATTGGGAATCTCGAAATAACGCTCATGAAAGGCATTGAAAGGGTGCTGCAAAGTCCCCAAGGTTTTAAAAAGCTGCTCTGCTTCCCTGATTATTCGAAGCAGTGATGCCAATTCCTCGGGATTAAATTTAAAATCACCCGGTTTCAGGTAAGATTCCAGAATATCTTTTGGAAATTCTTTTTCTTCTTTTAAAAAAGCGGTCACCACTGCCGACCAGCGTTCATTACCGCAGATAGGTTTAATCAGTTTTTCATGGGACTTTTGCAGTCGCTGAATCTGATTGGCACAGCTCTGCACGAGGCGGATATAATTCGGCGAAGGCAGGTATTTTGGGTGCTGTGTCTGCATGCGCTCCCGCACAGAACTAACCAGGGCAGTACGGTCTCTGAAAACATCTTCCACAATGACTGAAAGTTCGCCCAATCCTAGATTTTGCAGATTTTTATGCAAAACTTCCATTGCCGTCTTCTTCTCACAGACCACGAGGCATCGGCCACCATTGGAAATAGCATTGGAAATAATGCTTGTGAGTATCTGACTTTTTCCGCTGCCCGGAGGGCCCTGAATTACGAGATTTTCTCCTCTGCCCAAGCAGTGCAGCAGCTGTTGCTGACTGGGATCGGTCACCAAAGGAGAAAAGGTATGTTTCATGAAAGTTGATTTTCCATGAACTTTGCCTGTATCCAGCTTATTTAACTGTTGCTGAAGATTTCCAAAATTATCGATATAGTTGGCGATATCATTGATAATGCTTTCTTTTTGAGCTTTGAAAAGGCCAAAAATACCTGCCCAAATAATTTTCGGCTCGCTCAGGTCCATGGCTTCGGCCTCGTCGGCAGTAGGCATAGCCTGAGGTTCTGTATCGAGTGCAGTTCTGAAAATGGCTTTCAATTCCGGCCTTTCTCCAAAAACCAATTGGCTGTAATGCTGATAGATAAGACCACTCAGCTCCTCTTTATCCAAAACACCATCATCAGTAAGATGGTCATAAACAGGAGACAGTTGAATTTGGGCATCGTTGTAAACATGTGCTGTGAGCGGAAAATTGCTGACAATGCTGAAATCATCACCCCTTTCCAAAATCCATTCATTTGCTTTTCGCCAATTTCGCTGCAGATTCAAAGACCAAATAAACATTGGTGCTTTGACGATGAGGCTCGGATCCTTGCTGTCTCTACGTAAAATCATTGGAAATCCGAAACTGAAACTGTCTATGCCATATTCTTCAAAATAATCGCGATTTTCTATGGAAATAGCATTGAGTCGGCGCATCAGTTTCTGAACCTCCGGACTTTGCAATTTCTCGGGCGAAATCCGGAGCGTAGTTGAAGATTTTGGCTGCCCCAAAAGTTCGTCAAAAAAACTGCGAGACAAATCAGGTTCTATCAGATTAAGATCAGACAGATCCAATCGGGTCAGGTGTCTGCCTACAAGGGCATTGAGGTAGATGGAACGGCGGCTTCCGGTCTTCAGCCGCTGATTCAAGTTTTCCAGAAAACGGATATCTAAATTGCTCACTTTTTACTGATTTAATGTTCTATTCTTTGATCTTCTTCCTAAATTAAGAAGATTCTCTATAGCTGCTGTTAAATCTCGGATTTTTTCTTTTAATTTGTGTACAAAACAGAAACAGACTATGAGAAATTTTCAATTATTTGCACTGACATTCATTGGAATTATATTCATTTTTTCCTGCAATAGTGCCAAAAAGGTACAGGTTACCAAAAAACCAAAAATTGATTTTGAATTGCTTTACAGAGTTTGGGATGTAGACTCTATTATCATCGGCGGAAAAGGCGCGGACGGAGTAGACATGGGTGACCCGCAATATGAATTTACCAGAGAGGGCAAAAGGATTAAAAGTTATAAAATCCCACCACATTCGGAATTTGAAACCTTTATCATCCGCAATGACTCTATTCATTATACCGGAGAGAAAACCCTGCCTTCTTCTGCAATTGTTGAATTGACCGATAAACGCCTTACTTTGAAAAACGACAAGGCTGTTTGGAAACTTTATATAAAAGAAAAAGACAAAAAATAGTTCTGATATGAAATACAAACTTCAAAAATTGAATTTTTTCTTTGTTTTCATTTTCATCAATGTACTTTCTCTGAGTCAGGCATTGGCACAAAACAGTTTTGATCCAAAATATAAAATGAACAAGGCAGAGCTGAAACGCTGCAAACAACTGACTGCCAACTGCTGGGAATCGAAAAATGCCATTATGCACGGCAAGGAAGTAGATATCAACAAACAGGCCGGTATCACGACAATGTGCTTTGTCAAAGCTAAAATCACAGATGAAAAGAGCGGAAAAAAATTTAAAGTATATCAGTTTCAATTCAAATTGGGAGAATTATCCCGCAGTTTTTATTTTCAATTAAAGGGCAAAGAGCTGATTTTTAAAGATGCCGGCGATTGGGCTCCAATGAAAATTGACGCTTTGGAAAAAGGCAGACTCAGTCTAGATCAGAGGGATATAAAATGGAATATGATTCCTGTAAAGAAATAAATCATGAAGAATTAAAAATATAATAAAAGCGTTGACCTCTTATGAGACCAACGCTTTTTTATTATGATAGTCGGGAATCCGATTCAAAATTCCCAAATTATTATTTCTTCTTTACTGTGGTTTTTGGTTCTTTAACAGCTCTGGGCTTTCTGGTTTTTTTAGGCTCATCCTCTTTCATATATTCTTCTATCATTTTACTGATAATATAACGCATTTCCTTTTTCTCTTTTTTTGCGATTGTTTTCAGCAATTCCACCTTTTCAATATCCAAAACGAAGGTAATGCGTTTGGTTCGGGGTTCCAAACTTTCCTGTTCAAACTCATTAAATAGGGTCCGCTGCAACAATATTTCAATGCCGATTGCACGCTGACTGCCTTTTTTGACCTGTCCGTTTTTTACTGCGGAAACAGTTGTGCTGCTTCCGATAACTTCTTCTATGCTATCTTTAAAAAAGGATTCAAGTCCCAAAGAAAATGATTTTCGATGGACTTTCTTTTTATCGCCTTTATCTTTTTCTTCTTCAACTTCTTCCAGCGGAATTTCTTTGATCGTTACTTTTTCTTCGGATTTATTCAGGAATCTTGGATTGTCCTGATTGTTATCCTCGTTAAGTGTATATTCAAAGATTGTGGAAAGATTATCTGAGAAGGATTTTTTATTATTTTTTGCCATTAATTAAGCAGACTGTCAGATATAGAATAGTCAGAAAGACTGACACTCAATTATTTAAATGTAGATTTAATTCGGGTAGTAGTTCGACTAGTTAAAAAATTATTCTTTAAGGGTTAAAATACAACAAAAAATAATAACCCCCAACTGTATGCAGATATTTTAAAAGAAATAACGATTATGAATCTCAGAATCGTTCCATTAAAGGTAACTGCTGTCGTTTTTTTCTGTTTCTTCTTCCGCCTCTTCTTCTTCAGGTTCCGGATTTTCTATGTAGGCAATTGCCTCCTTTGCCATCTTGCTGTCTGGAAAATACTTCAGTACTTCACTGTAAGCTTCCTTGGCTTTTTCATCCTCTCTGTTCTGCCAAAAGCATAGCGCGCGATTAATCAATGCCATTTCGCGATAGCTCATTTTAGAAGCGCTGAGCATAAAAATGGAACGATAGTTATCCATCCAGGGGCGTTTTTGAAAATAATCCCAACTGTTTTGAAATGCAAGTTTCGCCTTTTCATAATCTTTCTGCATCAGCAATTTGTATCCCATACGGTGATGAAAAGGCACAACTCTTTGTAAAACAAGGGAGAGACCCAGATATATAAACGAGCCGGTCAAGAGTGCCAAATCAGTCTCCAAACCAAACAAAATTAATATAAAAACAAAGATAGCGACCAGGATTCCGTGCGGCAAAAAGACTGCCCAATTGACCTGTCTGAAAAGATCCAACATTTTTGAGAATTTTTATTTGCACAAAGATAAGTCAAAAAAGCGCAACTTCAAACAGTACAAGCGTTCCTAATAATAAAAATCAGCTTTCGTCCTTTGCAATTTGTTCCTCGCCTACAGGCATCCACATCAGAAACCATCCTGTAATTGCGCTGATGCTTAAACCAGACAGTATTCCTCCGGCTATTCCCATGCCCACTATAAGCGGAATTGGGGTACTGTTATCCGGCAGAACAGCTGCAAGAAAAATCCAAATCATACCTAAACCCCAGCCCAATGCATTCGCTAAAATCCAACTGCCTGCACGTTTGCTGTGTCGGCGAAGCGCCAGCCACTGAAAGAGTCCGAAAAGGGCACCCAAAAACAAACCGATAGCTGCTGCGCTAAAAATTAAAGACCACAAAGAAGGTTCCTGTACAACTGTTTCCTCAAAAACTGGAATATTAAAAACAGAGGTTGAGTCCGTCAGCTCATGAGGTCCCGGAACCGGTTTTGTAATTTTTACTGTGACGGAAGATCCTTTAGAAAACATAGCGGGAATCATCCCTAATGCCCATCCCAAAACAGAAACAGCAATTGTATACCCAACCCATTCCGTCATTTTTAGAAATTGGTATTTTTTGCTTAAAACAGACCACTGAAATAAGCCCAGAATTGTTCCCTGCACCACTCCTGCCCCCAAAAGTACGAGCATATTCAGTGCTCCGGCAACAAAAGTTGTGGGATAACCCATTGCAAAATTATAACCTACTGCCAAAGAAGCGGCTGCAGCCATACTGAGCATGACACCAAAACCGCAAAAAAGAATCCATTTCCACCAAAATTGTCTGTAAGTAAGCGCCTGCATTAGTTTATAAAATTAAAAATCGAACTGTACCGAATATCTAGCGTATCAAAAATAACAAATTTAACGAATTCTAATAATGACCGGCATCAGGAAATAATAAATCCTGCCCAATAGAGCAGGATTTAATGATGATTTTATTGTTGCGCTAACAATGTTGCGCATCGCCGAAGCTATAGCTTTATTTGCATATACTACTCTCTTTTCCAATCAGGCACAAAATCACTTCCCTGCGTGTATGGGGCACCCAATTTGAACAATTCCATTTCAATATCTGAAATTGCTTTGTCCATAGTTTTTAAGTCTTTTAACAACTGCTCAAAGATATCTGCTGCTTGTGTGTAATGTCTTTCGGCAGAAACCGGCGCAGCTGAAGTAGCATCCCAAAAATTATCCATTGCAGTTTCTATGCGGGAGAGCAATCCGGGAGCATAGGCAAATTCACGAGAAGAAAGGCTGCCGTCTCCGTACAACACAATGCCGGTTTCTTTGAGCTGCAGGTACAATTTTTCCAATGGTTCCAATAATTTCAAATCTGCATCGGGTGTTTCCAAAATTGCTTTCTGCAAATGCTTTACCCGATTGTTGAGTGTGCTGTAAACTTCTGATGCTCCGCGGGCTGCACGACGCATTTTTGTCATTTTCATACTGAATGCATTGAGTGCGATTTTATCTGCTGCAGGCAGGGTGACATTGTTCAGCGATTTCACAACAAAGGCAATTTTGCCACTCATTTCAGTAAGTTTTGCATCTTTGATTTTATGAAACTGCACATAATAAGTACCAGGTGCTGCCAGTGCTCCGCTGGTTTTGCCTTCGTAACGACCCGCTGTGCGCGGCTGTAACTGAACAGGAATTAGAGATTCATATCTGAAATCCCAAACAAGGCGATTGAAACCCTGTGCAGGTTTATTGATTTTTAGGCGACGGACAACTTCCCCATCAGCTGCGGTGATCGTTGCCAATAAATAAGGCGCATTCTCCCAATCTTCTTTATGCCATTCTTCCAAATTTGGTGCAGGAACATCTTTTCCAGCCTTTACCAGGGCAGTTTCTTTTTTCTTGCGGATATCTTTTAATGATGTCATTGTTGTATCATTGAAAAGATAAGTAATTACGGTTCCCAGAGGCGGATTTTCCGATCCAAAATAGGACTCACCCTGATTGGCTTTACCCGTAAGCCCCAAAGGCGTAGCCTCCATAAAGATCCAGGCATCTTTGATTGGATAAACCTGAAGATCCTTTTTCAGATCATCAGATTTGAAATTGCGCAGTGGACTGTAATCCTCTAAAATATAAAAACCGCGGCCGAAGGTTGCCAATACCAGGTCATTTTCCCGACGCTGAATTTCCAGGTCTTTCACCGCAATAGTCGGAAGGCCCGACTTAAGCTGATTCCAGCTTTGACCGCCATTGTTACTGAAGAAACAGCCAAATTCTGTACCGACAAAGAGCAGATTGGCATCGATATGATCCTCCGCTATGTCATAAACAGTTCCGCGAACCGGCAGGTTGTTTTGAATGGAGTTCCAGGTTTTGCCTTTGTCTGTACTTTTCTGAATATATGGCTTAAAATCGCCTTTTTTGTGGTTATTAAACACAGCATAAACCACTTTTTCATCGTATTGCGAAGCAAGGAGTGCATTCACATAGGTCATTTCCGGAATTCCTGAAATATAGTCAATTTTTGTCCATGTCTGACCGCCATTTTCAGAAATATGGATGAGCCCGTCATCGGTTCCGGCATAAAGCAATCCTTCTTTTTTAGGCGATTCGTCGAAGGCAACGATATTGCCAAATATAGAAGTACTCTTATTTTTCATTACAGCATCCATACTCCATACCCGGTCCATGACACGCATTGTGTCGCGGTCGAGCTGTCGGCTTAAGTCAGCAGAAATAGTTGTCCAGTCATCGCCACGATTTTCAGATTTGAAAATCTTATTTGCACAGAAATAAAGTCGGTTAGGATTGTGCGGACTGATAAGGAGGGGTGCATCCCAGTTCCAACGCAGGGCAGCGTCTCCCTTATTTTCCAAGGGTTTAATTCCGACACGTTCTCCGCTTTTTTTGTCATAGCGGGCCAATCCGCCATATTGCGACTGTGCATAGATGACATCGGGATTTGTAGGATCAATCTGCGATTCAAAACCATCGCCGCCCTGTGTAATAAACCAGTCTTCATTGACAATTCCGGCAGAATTTGTCGTGCGGGATGGTCCGCCCATACTGTTATTGTCCTGTGTTCCGCCATAAACATAATAAAATGGTTCGCGATTATCGACAGCCACTTTATAAAACTGTGTGACAGGAAGATTTGGTTTATAATGCCAGTTTTCGGCATGATCCCAGGTTTCGTAAATACCGCCATCGCAGCCCACGAGCCAATGGCCGGTATTGTTTGGATCAATCCAAATTGCGTGATTATCTACATGTTTGCTTTTTTCGCCTGACATTTTGAAGGTTTTGCCTCCATCTTCGCTATGGTGAAGCCAGGTATCCATGGCGAATACTTTATTTATATCCTTCGGATCGCAGAAAATTTCCTGATAGTAATTACCGCTTGTGTTGAATCCGCCTCGTTTTTCCCAACTTGCGCCACGGTCAGTGGAACGGTAAACACCTTTGTCATCACCGGAGGTTTCAACAATAGCATAGATATAATCGGGATTAACCGGAGAAATTGAGAGGCCGATACGACCCAGAAAATCGCCGGAAGGCAGACCGCCTTTGAGCTGTTTCCAAGTTTTTCCGCCATCTTCAGACTTATGAACACCGGAACCGGGACCACCGCCGATATATGTAAAAACATGACGGCGGCGCTGATGTGCAACCGCATAAACTACATCAGGATTTCTTGG
>JBIKQC010000131.1:0-9665 GCA_044349855.1 Saprospira sp. | reverse complement strand
TGCGTTTTTGCAAAACAGGTCCGTTTCTATCAGCTGTCAGGGAGAGTTCATTCATCTCCCCGGCCGCAAGAACGCCCAACTTTGTTAAACGTTCAGACATATAAGCCAAACTTCTTGCTGATAATCGGGTTTGCAGGTAATGCTGCAAAATCAGATCAGATTCGTAAAAATTTTCACTTACCCGTTTGCCGGGTTGCAAGACACTGTTCTGCATAAATTGTTTAACTCTAATAAACTATAGGATTATAAAGCCTATTGCAATAGGCAACTTTGCAAAATGCATAAAAAAATCGGATTTTAATAGGGGTATAGCAAACTTTTTACATCATCAATTTAAAGTTTCCAAAACTTTCAATTGCAAAGCGATTTTAATAAAGAATTATGTCCTTAGTTGCAAAAAATGTTAAATTTGCACCTGATGGGTTTATCATGCATTAAAATCCTGCTTTTTTTCTTGCTTTTTCTTCGCACACTATGAAACAATACTATTCAAGAATTGTAGGATCCGGATCCTATCTTCCGACGGAAGTTATGCCCAACAGTTCTTTTGAGGAAAATACCTTTTTTAATTCTGACCATAGCCCTAACACTAAAGAACCTACTGAAATTCTCGGCAAACTTACCGAAATCAGCGGAATTGTTGAAAGACGCTATGCTAAACCGGAATACAATACCTCCGATATTGCTTTTTTTGCTGCATCCGATGCGATAAAATCCTCCGGTATAGATGCCGAAACCTTGGATTATATCATTGTGGCGCATAATTTCGGTGATGTAAACTCGGACAGTCATTTTACTGATATGCTGCCAAATATGGCGGCAAAAGTAAAACAACAATTAGGTATTATTAATTCCGACTGTGTCGCTTACGATATACTTTTCGGCTGCCCAAGTTGGTTACAGGCTGTCATTCAGGCAAATTATTATATCAAAAGTGGTGATGCAAAGCGAATTCTGGTGATTGGGGCAGATGTTATGTCAAGAGTTTTGGATCCTCATGATTTGGATTCCATGTTATTTGGAGATGGAGCAGGTGCAGTAATTCTGGAAGCTATAGAAAGTGAAGAACCTATTGGGATACTTTGTCACAAAACTGTGACAGACAGTGTAGAAAAAGCTGATTTTCTACGAATGGGCCATTCAAATGATGAAACTGACAATGAACGGATTTATGTCAAAATGCAGGGCAGAAGCGTTTTTAAATATGCTATGGAAAAGGTGCCTTCTGCAATTGACAGCTGCTTGAAAAAAGCAGGTTTGCCAATTTCAAAAATAAATAAAATACTGATGCATCAGGCCAATGAAAAAATGATTCGTCAGCTTATCAAAAAGCTTTTTGAATTGAATGGCGAAGTAAATGTTCCGGAAGAAGTTTTCCCCCTTACCGTGCAGCATTGGGGTAACAGTTCAGCCGCTACACTACCGATGCTATTGGATTGGATAATGAAAGGCAAACTGGAAGGACATGAAATTAAAAAAGGAGACAATATCATTCTTTCTTCAGTTGGCGGCGGAATGCATGCCAATTGCGTAATTTACAAACACATATAAAATAAGCCAAAAACATTTTTTGTTGGAAAATCACTTTCAAAAGATGTTTTTCATAAAGTTTGGGTTTTGCCTCAAAATCAGGAAACTGGATTTTGAGGTTTTTTGTTTGGAAGATTCAGCGATTTGTATAATTTTATACAGTATTCAACTGATTAGAATATATTCTCACAGCATTCTTGCTAAAAATTATGCAATATGAATGACAAATACATCGCTATCAATTGCGAATTTCTTGATAGAATAGAAGATTGGTGTATCCGTAAAGAGCTTTGTCAGATAATATACAGACAGGGCAGTTTCCCCCGCGATCTTGAAACTGAAGGATTCATAAAAGATATTTTCACAAAAGAAAAAGCCGAATATATTTTATTGGACAATGAAGAGGCAATTCGTCTGGATAAAATAGTATCCATAAATGGTTATGAACTTCCTAAAAACAGTTGCAGAATAGGTTAAAAAACTTTTTTAAAACAGCATATTTCTGCAATTGGCAACTTTAGTTTTAATAATCCGAATCAAGGGTTGGATTTTATAAAACTAATAAATTCCCAAAACCTTGTTAAACAATCAAACAGGTCACCCCTATGGGGTTTTTTTTCATCTTATTCAATTATAGCTAAGAACATTTGACTCCTACGGAGCCATTTTTCACTCCAGAGGAGCGACCTGTTCTTAGTATTAAGATGTAAACAAAATTTTTAAGCCCCGTAGGGGTGACCTGTTAAAACTGCGCATTGTTTGTATAAATACCATATTGCCAAATTATTATGGCTAATATTTCTAAGCCGTTGATGTAAAAAAAGACCTTTTTTAACACTTGATTCGCATTAATATCTATAATTAACTGAATGTAAATAATTCCCGGAGCAAGCATTGAATATAAATGACATATCAAATAATGATTTATTCCAACTATTGACTTTTAATAATGAGGGCATAATTATTGCATAAAATGCTTTAACCAGTTTCTGAAATAGAAATGGTAAAAAATTAATAACAACCGCGGTTCTTTTAAATAAGCATTGTTCGTTCAGAAAACAAAAAGCGCTTATTTTACCCAATTACTTGTAAGGTTTTATTAAATCTGTTCAATTTGTTTTCGTTATCGCTAAAAGGCAATAAAATGAAATTAGCATTTAAACAATTTATAATTCTTTTTTTCAGCGGTTTAGTTCTCTGGTTATTTGCATTGCAAATTGAAATGCATTCTATTCGAACACCTATTGTTGCAGATTATGTAAAAGATCTTGAAAATACACTTCACAAGTCTGAGTCTGAAATAAATGCTATTTTTAACAATACTAATTTCCTTATCAGTGCTGCAATCAAAGAACTGAGCGTCGATACAATTACAAAATATGAACGCCTCAAATACTCATTGCTTATTTATAATGATAGCGATTCATTGCTTTATTGGAATAATAATAAGGTACAACCCTACAAGAGCGATTATCAATTTGAAAGAAATGCTATCAGAAGAATTCACGAGATAGCCGGTTCAAAATATCTGATGCTGAAAATTCCCTACGAGCCTTATATTAACGAGGTTCAATACAGATATTCAGTTATAGCGCTTGTGCCTTTATACCTTCGTTTCCCCATCAACAACAGTTATCTGGTCAATCATTTCCCCCTGATGTCGGAAGAGTTCAGTAAATATGTTGAACTCGATTCTGATGATGGCAAATTTTCAGTTTCTGACAGCAAAGGAAACAAACTGATACAGTTAAAGGCCAAAGAAACAATTCCTTACAGGAAATTTGTTATTTGGGCTTTTGTCATTTATCTCATTTCTTCTATATTTTTAATTTCCGGCTTTTATAGAATTTCTGCGGCACTGACACTTCAAAAAGGATTCAGCAGGGGCTTTTCGCTCTACATTCTGCTTATTCTAGCATTCCGCCTATTAACGGTTTATGCCGAAATTCCAAAAGCTGCAAAAGAACTTCCAAGTTTTAAAACCAGTTTTACCATCGGAAATGAACTTTGGTTTTACTCTTTAGGTGATTTTCTAATCGATGTCGGCTTATTATTATGGATCAGTCTTTTTTTGGTACATCAATTAAAATTTAAGCGGCCAAAATCACTTTCCAAAATCATTGGTTGGGCTTATACTGCAGTGGTTTATACTATAATAATGGGCGGTATTCATTTTATACAGCGTGCCTTGAATCTTATTGTTAATAATCCGAATATTTACTTTGAATTTGAAGCTTTTTCAAAAATAAACCTATTTTCGTTTTATGCTCTTTTTGGAATTTTGGGGCTAATTTTATCATATTTTATTGTTAGCAATAAATTGCTGAGAATTTTAAGTAAGAAAAACATTTCCAGAAAAGAACACTTTATAATTGGCACATTAGTACTCTCTTTAATAACATTAATTGGGTTTAGTTTTCATTTTGACCCTCTCAACAGTTTATTTTCAATTATTTTTTCTGTGTCATATACTATAATGCTCTGGTTATTTAACAAAGAGAAGGTTTTGTCATTTGTATGGGTAAGTTGTTGGATATTCTTTTTTTCTATTATGGCTACTGCAATAATGGAAAAAGCCAACAATGAAAAGGTTTTTCATGAAAGAGAAGATTTTCTCAAAAAATTACTTTCTGAAAGGGATTATGAATTGGAAGAAGCAATAGCAAGCCTAGAAACACAAATCTCAAAGGATGAGTTTTTTAAAGTTTATCTCAGTTCACCCTATGTTCCTTACAGTCAGGTTTTAGAACGTCTATCCTATTTATATTTGGACAATGCTTTTTTTGGACGTTATCAGTACCGTGTAAATATTTATAATGCTTCAGGCAATGCCAAAAGACCTGAACACCTCCAATTTGACGGATTGCAAAAAATACTGTCTGAATCACAGAAGACTGGTACAAAAAATCTATATTTCTATTCCGATCCTTACAGCCGCTACGTTTATTGGGCTATTTTTCCACTTATCAGCAAAGGTAATTTATCAGGAACAATTGCCATAGAGCTTACCCCGGCTCCGGAAATAGACGAATCGAGTGTTTATGTCGAATTGATGAGCAATCAAAAGAGTAAAGAAAGTATTTTGGGCAACGAATTATCCTATGCCCTTTATAAAAACAATCAACGGATTTTTAGTAAAAATGGGAATTTTAGCTCTTATATCGCATTCAATACTTCACTACCAAATCAAGAAAAAACTATACACTACGAAGAATATGGTGTAAAATATATAGCCTGTATTAACGAAAGAAATTATATAGGCATTGCAGCGCTTCCAGTTAAAAGTTACATTAAACCTTTCAGTATATTCTCCTATCTATTTTGTGCAGGTATTTTAAGCGTAATTATACTGTTTTTATTGGTTTGGCTTTGCAGAATTGTTTTTAAATTTGAGCTTTTCTATATCAGATTTAAAGTATCATTGCGGGAACGGATTCAACAGGGAATTGTACTAGTAAGTCTACTTTCTTTTGTTGCAATTGGCATTATCACTATTTTCTTCTTTCGCGATGAATACAGTGATTATCACAAATCGCGTTTGGAACGGAAAATTGACAGTGTTTCAAAAACTGCTTCCTGGCAACTGATAAGCGCGACAGATTCAGTAGTTAAAATTCCAGATGCCCTTGAGCTTTCAGCAATACACAAAATAGACGTAAATGTCTACACTATAGATGGAAACTTGTTATCAAGTTCTGAAGATGCCGTTTTCGGCAGAAGACTGATTAGCCGGCAAATGAATCCTGTTGCATTTTTCAAAATGAAAAATGAAAAATTGAACAGAGTAACGCTCACCGAGGAAATAAATCATTTTCAATACCTTTCGGGATATGTTCCCCTGAAAGACAAAAACGATCAGACTGTAGCTTTCCTTAACCTCCCTTATGATTTTGCAGGTAATCAAAACCTACAATCTCAGGATATTGCAGAGTTTTTAGGGACTCTGTTGAATGTATATGTAATTTTTCTTTTATTGGCAGGTGTTGTTGCACTCATCCTGGCCAATTCTGTCACCCGTCCGCTATCCATTATCGGGGAAAAACTTCGGGCAATTCAGGTAGGCGGAAAGAATGAAAAAATTGACTGGAAAAGCCGCGATGAAGATATCAATGAATTTATCAACCGATATAATTACATGATTGAACAACTTGATGCCAGTACGCGCGAATTGGCCCGAACACAGCGGGAAAGCGCTTGGCGGGAAATGGCCCGACAGATTGCTCATGAAATAAAAAATCCGCTGACGCCAATGAAACTGCAGATTCAGATGCTGGAATACGCGGCTGAAAAGGATGCTGAAAAGGCCAAAGAAATGATTAAAAAAGTAGCCAAAAGTCTGATTCAGCAGATAGATATCCTTGCCAATATTGCCTCAGAATTCTCCAATTTTGCCAAAATGCCGGCCGCCAAAAATGAAAATATGCTATTGAATGAATTGGTCGAATCAGTTTACACGCTATTCAGTGAAGAGGAAAATATAAAAATTCATTTGGATATAACTGAGGAGGCCTTAATTATTTTTGCCGACAGGGAGCAGATGACCAGGGTACTCAACAACTTAATCAAAAATGCCATTCAGGCGATTCCTTCCGATAGACCGGGTACGGTTCAGATCAGTCTTTACAAAACTGCTTTTTATGCCATCGTAAAGGTGAGTGACAATGGAGTGGGCATTCCTGAAGACCGCAAGGATAAAATATTTACACCTTATTTTACGACAAAATCTTCAGGCAGCGGAATTGGACTGAATATGTCCAAAAACATTGTTGAATCGGCTAAAGGTCAGATTTACTTTGAATCGAAAGAAGGTGTTGGCACTGATTTTTTTGTGGAAATTCCGCTGAGTACGGAATCTTGATGCCCTATTAAAATCCGACAAAGAGTTATTGGGCAAAGTAAAGCTACATTCCTGCAACCTAAAGTTCTGGATTATTCTCTAATTATTGTTTAAGCCCTCGAGACCTGTTCTTTGTCAGGCCCTATCGGGACGATTTCCTTATAGCCCCCTATGGACTACAATCTAATCAATGAGCAAATCAGTAATTACCAAAGCACCAAAAATGGCACTTGCAATACCATTCGCGGTAAAGAAAGCCAGATTTACTTTGGACAGATCATTGGGTTTAACCAAAAAATGCTGATAGGCCAAGAGGCCGATAAAGAGCGTTGCACCCACTATATAATAGATTCCGAAAATCTCTTTGCCGTGAATACCTGCATAAACGACCAACAGTGCAGTCAGCGCATGCAATACATTGGAAATCATAAGGGCCCGTTTCTTTCCCAATGCCGCCGGAATGGAATTCAAACCCAAACTACGGTCAAACTCTTCATCCTGAAGCGCATAGATAATATCGAAACCTGACACCCAGAAAAGTACGACAAAGGAATACATCACCGGCAATACTGCAAACTGATTGGCTACAGCGATATAGGCCCCAATCGGCGCCAATGCCAGGCCCACACCCAATACAAAGTGACAGAGCGCAGTAAATCTTTTGGTGTAAGAGTATCCCAAAACAATGATTAGTGCCACAGGTGATAGAAAAAATGCCAGATTATTGATAAAATAGGTCGTTCCTATAAAAAGCAGACAATTTACAACAACAAAATATAGTGCATTTGTAGCAGATATAGAACCTGCCGGAATTTCACGGTTGGCTGTACGCGGATTTTTACTGTCGATATCTCTATCGGCCCAGCGATTGAAGGCCATAGCTGCAGTGCGCGCAAAAACCATACAAAGGACTACTTTCAGCAGCAGCATCCAATCAAAACCTTTTCCTGTTTCCGTCGTTGCCAAAAAGAAGCCAATAAGGGCAAATGGCATGGCAAAAATCGTATGGCTAAATTTAACTAAAGAGAGATAATTTTTCATCAATACATTCTAATTGTCTTATTTTCATTAAGTTACTAATATTTAAAGCAGTAACATTTATTGCCTGAGGCACTTCAACTTGCAATAATACAAAAAATCTCCCGCTTAGGTTTTAAGGAAACTTCTATTTTAGGGTTTTTTATTGTTTTTATTCAATTTAAGTTCAGGGCTGAACCTAAGATATTTCTTCTCTACCCAGCCGCACAAATAGGGTTTTGGTTTTGGTTCGTAAATAATTTCATTGAGCTCCTCGTCAAAACGCGAATTATCCTTACCATGCTGCATACTGCTCGCACCAATATTTTATTTCCGGTATCAGCAATCCGCTTAATACTTCCTTTTGTTATTCTAAGGCTGTTTTAATTGTTTATTTCTTTAATTTTGCTTTAATTGCAGGCTATTTTGATTCCTCTTATTTTGCAAAATTGATATAAATCTGTGCATTTAATACTGTAGTAAATTTGCAAAAAGTAGGAATAAAAAAATTGAAATGATTGGAAATTAGCTGTATTTCATATAAAATTGTTTTTAATTGCAGTTTACTTATAAAGGAACGAGTTAGAAATATAACGAACAAGTTCGCCAGATCTTTTTGCGCTAAAAATCGTTGCAAAGGCTCGCTGCGCGGTCCTTCGGTTCGCGATAGCACCACTATCGCTGTCTCATCACAGTGACGAGACGCCTTCTTTATCACAAAAACCTCTAAACTCCATTTTGTTCACTATATTTCTAACTCGTTCCAAAGTGCTATCAAAGTTATCAAATTAATAGAAAAAAATGGAGGATAATCGCAGAAAAGAGCAGGCAAAAACCATCAGACTTTTCAGGAAAGTTCATCGTTCTACCGGAGCAATGCTCTTTATTTTTTTCTTTTTTATCTCAGTTAGCGGGCTGCTGCTCGGTTGGAAAAAGCACAGCAACGGAATCCTGA
This sequence comes from Saprospira sp., assembly GCA_044349855.1. GTDB lineage: Bacteria > Bacteroidota > Bacteroidia > Chitinophagales > Saprospiraceae > Saprospira. The sequence continues at coordinate 1,326 of JBIKQC010000131.1, read as the reverse complement.
TGGCCAAATCCCATAAAGGAAGTTCTGTTGAATTAAAAGACTGGTTATCATTGGACAGTCTGCACCGCAATGCCTGTAAATATCTTGCAGATTCTGTTTCATCCGGCCTTTCAACAGAAATTGACAGGATTGACATAAGAAAAGATAAGGGAATGCTAAAGTTTGTTTTCCGAAATCATTATACTGCACTTCAGCTCGACGGTGCAAGCGGCAAATTATTGCTGATTGAAACAAGAAATGCTGATATGATTGAAGATATTCATGACGGATCAATTTTAGACAATATTTTTGGAACTTCGGCAGAGCCTTTTAAACTTATTTATACAAGTATTATGGGCCTCGCGCTGCTGCTGTTTACAATAACAGGATTTTGGCTATGGTATGGCCCCAAACTTATGAAAAAACAGTTAAAATCAAAAACACGAAAGCGATGAATTTATCTGTTATGATCTCTACAGTCTGCCGATTCTCTTGATAAAAAATCCAATTCAGAAAGCATTCATTATTATAATACAGGTCTATTTATTAAAATCAAGATTTAAAACATTATCTCCAATCTGAATACCTGTATCATATCCCAAAGTACAGGAAAATCTATAATGCACACCTCCATAATATCTTGATATAGCAGCCTCCTGAGCAAATTCATAAAAATCATGAAACTTCCTGGGGGTATAACCGACATCATCTTTTGAATTATCGGTAAAGCTTACATTTTCGCCAAAATAATGCGTTAAGATTCTTGCAGCAGCAGCCGATTGTGTGGAGTGACAGGACACATACTCCGGAAAAGGAGGTGTGCCGATCAAGGTATTCCAATTGGGGTCAATATGACTCCTGATATAGGTTACCGGTCTGAGCAGATTAAAGATGTATTTATTTTTAAAACAGTTGATAAAGGCATCTGTCACAGCTATGCCTATTTTGGCCAATACTTCTGAAGCAATAGCAAGATTCGCATTTTTGTCAGACAATATTATTTTACAGATGGCAAGGCTATGTCCCGGAGGTGAATAAGACCCTACATCATCTGCCCAAAATATAGCCAATTCCCTTTCGGCGGCACTGTTGTTTTGTACCTGATCATAAACAGCCTTAGATTCCTGATAAAAATAAGAGGCCGTATCCGTAGAAAAAGTTGGAGGAAGCGGTAAAATAAGACTGCTGGCTACATTGGCGTACAAAAAAGGTCGATTATTGCCCCAATTTGGCTGCATGGCAGATTTATAGTGAAAAACAGGTTGCATAGGAGCTGGAGTGGGCACCCAAAGTCCGGGGCCAAGCGGGGCAGTGTATGTGGAAGGATAGTTCCTGTTAAATGCAAAC
>JBIKQC010000579.1:0-2766 GCA_044349855.1 Saprospira sp. | reverse complement strand
AAAGAGATGGGGAGATATTAAAATTTACCGAACTTTCGCTAAACGAAATTCCTGAGTATGTAGAAGACGCATATCTTAGAACTTTGGTGCCTGAGGAAATGGAATTCATGGGAGAAAAAGGAAATTCTATTGTTCAGCATTTTTTCGGTGAAATAAATTCTTAAAATATTTTCATTCTTAGAAAAAAAATTGAATGTGAAGCAACTATTTTTTGTATTAGTGTTTTTTATTTTTTTTGTAAGTTGCAACGCTGACAGACAAAAAAAAGAAATAAAAATGAACTTAAACACTCAAAGTTTTACAGAAGGCACAGTAGGAATGATAGGAGAGCACAAAGTAATGTTTTCTAATATTATGATACAGGATTATAAATTAGAAGACGGTACAACCCAAGAAGGACCAGCTGCTAGTCTATCCTTGCCTAATACAAAAGAATGGGTAGTCGTAGGGGCTGGCTCTACTTTTTTGCTGGATGGCAAAAAGTATGAAGTAGTTGAAATTACTGAAGATGACCCTTTTGGTAAAATTATTGTGAAAATTTAGAACATAAAAAAAAGGCGTTGGAAGCAATTCACAACGCCTTTTTCTTTCTCTACTCCACCACCACATCACTATGCTCCTTAAACGGACTTCTAGGCTGCCACTCCGCTTTAGGATTCTTTGCAGATTCACTATGAAAATTGATGAGATTTAAAATAAAAACCTAAAAACATACTTTGTGCATGTTTTTAGGTTTTTATTTTATAGTTTCAACGGGCATAAAATTCCCAATTACATTCTCTATCAAACAATAAAATTCCTCCCGTTTCATCAGAAATCATAAAACCTACCCATTCATGACGGGTATTAAAAATATTAAAACCCTTATTTTTATTACTGACTGCTATTTTCGAGAATTCAAAATTTGTATTAAAAATTAAAAATATATCCGGTGAATAAATGCAGGCAAATTCTTTTACAAAATTGTTTTTATTAAAAATATAGAAACCTTCAAAATTCTTAGAATTGGGGTTAAATTTTTCAGCGTAAGCAGGATTTATTTGTTGATTTAAATTAGGATTCATATTATTATTATCCATATAACTCCACTCCTTAAAAATACCTGGGTGAATTTCCTCATTAATCATTGGATTTATGGCAGTATTTTCAAAAGGATTAATTGAGGAATTTGATTTTGGATTCAAAAGATTATTATTATCTGGGTTGATTGTATGATTTTGATAAGGGTTAATTGATTTATTAAACAGTGGATCCCTTTCTAAAATAGGTATTTCTGTAAATAATAAATTATTCATTTCAGTTGGTATTCTTTTTGTTATTGGAGTATCTTGTATTGTTGAATGAGAGTTGCAGCTAATGGTTATTTGAATACATAAATAGACTTTGATAGTAAAATAAAATGAACTTCTTTTTAAATATAACCCCATAATATTTCTAAGTTTTAATTAAATATTTAAAGTTACAAATAATTTTGATTATTTGGTCTTTAGTATTAAATAATTCTTTATGCTCACGTATTATTTTTGGTAAACACCTATCCTAATAAAATAACATTTACGAAAATGAAAAAACTAACTCTATCAATCTTTTTTACACTTTGTTTTGTAATCTCCGTATTAGCCCAATCTCTCACCAACGGCAATTACCATTTTTGTTCCTGAAGGTCACAAGAGCATTAGGCTTCCAAAGGTAGTGAACATTGGTTCTTTGTAAATTTTAGCGATTTAATTACATTTTATAATTTTGATAAGAAGACATTATGCCTATAGAAGACATTTTGCAAATGGAGAATGAATTAAAAAATCTCAAAATCAGATTGGAGAACTTCAAAAAACAGTCACTAAGTTCAAGCGATGATACGCCAAATGTCTTGGATACCAGCGAACAGGCCAAAGTGCGAGAATTTGAAAAAATGATAGAAACAATGGAGGTTAAACTTAGCCATCTGAAATCCTCGCGGACCTATTTATCTGGGGGAGTGAGCCATGAGGATACTTGGGACCCTCATGAAAATTAGTATATATTTTAGAACTTATAAGTGTATTGAATGTTTAATTTTTAGGTCTTAATACAGGTAAATTCGTATTAAAACATTAGGGGAGTTCTATAAATTGCTATTTTGTCGTAAGACTGCAATTTTAAAATGCTCATTTACCAATGTAAACTGCGCTTTTAAAATCTTGTCCGCCTAAAAATATCTAATTTTTAGAACTCCCCATTAACCAAGTAAACAAACAAGGACGCCATTAGGCGCCCTTTTGCTGTTTTTGAAAATAATCTATGTTAACTGTACCATTTTCTACAAAGTGTTGCTAAATGGGAATCATTTTAAAGAGAATTCAGGATAGAAAATCTCCGTTAAAAAAGTATACCTTTATTTTTAAACAGATACTTTTTTAATAAAAAATCAATATTAAATAACCTTTGACCTTTAATAAAAAAAGGGCGCCATTTCGGACGCCCTCTGTCGGTTTAAAAATATAATTCTTTAATTTACTATCTGTATGTTTGAATTTGCTCTTACGGTCTTGATTTGACCATTGTTATCTTCAGCAGTAACATTGTAGAAGTAGATACCTGCGCTGAGCTGATTTCCGCCTTCATCGGAAGCGTTCCAAGTTTCGGTATTGAATTTACCCTGACCGTTGTTATCGGTAGATTGGATAATTTTTACCAATTGTCCCCTTAAATCATAGATATTGATGCTTATGCTTTCAGTATCAGAGAACTGGCTGCCAAGGTTTACATGGAAACGAGTTGAGCCGC
>JBIKQC010000578.1:0-2771 GCA_044349855.1 Saprospira sp. | reverse complement strand
TTATGTCAATTTGACAGATTTAAAATATTTAACAAAATAAGCTGACTTTTATATCTTTGTATTACAATTAAATAAATTTATAAAAATGCGCCTATTTTATTTTACATCCATATTATTTTCCCTGACAGTGCTTTTGTCATGCAATAATGGAAAAATCAATAATGATAATGGAAAAAATTCAAATTCTGAAAAAATTCAGGCTCTGAAAAAATATTATTATCCCTTTGATGAATTGGCCAATGATGGGCTCGTCTATGAATATGTTGACGATTCACTCGGTGCTGTTGTCGATTATTGGCTGTTTAAGACAGTAAAAGATGAGGCCGGAGACCGTTTCCTGATTGGTGCCGGCTATAATGCCATGTTCGAACAGCGCTATTTCTCAAGAGAATGGATTGTAGCCAACGGTACAATTTTAAAAGATTATCGATTTATACAAACTGACAGTGCAACAAAAATATCAAAAGTACGTCCTGCCGTTATTGAAGAAAGTGTCATTTTTCCATTTGACCCTGTTAAAGACAACAGTTTAGCTTATCGTTTCAGAATAAAATTCAATGTACTACCGGATACTGCCATGAATTATGACTTGGTGCGCGACAGAAAATTTGATAAGTTTCTTGAATATGATTTCAATGGCAAAAAAATACCGGCGGTTCAGTTCAAGGCAAAGGAATACATTGAGGCAAAAGACAGTATTAATGGTGGAAATTGGACTATAAACTCTGAAATGACGGAAATTTATGCAGAGGGAATAGGATTGGTTTACAGCGAGAAAAAAGGAAAGGGTGTAAATTTTAAAAACAGGCTGAATAAACGGATGACGCCAAAAGAATTTGAATCATTACAAACAACCAAAAACAAATAGACGGGTTTCAATGTTTCATAAATTTAAGTATCAATCTAAATAATATAGTTTTTTATGCGTCTCTCAGTCTATAGAAAAGCACATTTCAATGCCGCTCACCGTTTGTTTAATCCAAATTGGTCTGACGAAAAAAATGCCGAAGTTTTCGGACTTTGCAATAATCCGTACTATCATGGTCACAATTATGATCTGGAAGTAAAAGTTACAGGAGAAGTAGATCCAGAAACCGGTTTTGTTATCGACATTAAGGTTCTTTCCGATCTTATCAAAGATGAGATTGAATTAAAATTCGACCACAAAAATCTGAATATTGAGGTTGAGGAATTCAAAGCCCTTATTCCTACTGCTGAACATATATGCTGGGTAATATGGAATATTCTACGCAAACATATTCCTGAAAAATTTGATTTAGGTGTTCGCCTTTATGAAACTGCCAGAAACTATGTGGAATATGACGGGCATTAATTAAATGTTTTTTATTGAAAAGAATAATCGTCATTTTTTTTGCTGATCCTAACAATATTTATAGTGCTTTTTATTGCTGATTTTTGTCTTATTATCTAATCAAAAATCTAAATAATATAGCTTATGAAACCTAACATGGGAAATATAGACCGCATTGTGCGCTTAGCAGTTGCAATTTTAATCGCTGTGCTTCTGTTTACAAACGTCATCAGCGGTACTTTGGGAATTATTGCCTTAGTTTTGGCCGGTGTATTAGTACTTACTTCAGCCATCTCTTTTTGCCCTTTATACCTGCCATTTGGTCTTTCTACCTGTCCGAAAAAATAGCCTAAAAACAATTTAAATATATTGGCCCGAAACAAAGTTAAATCTGTTTCGGGCCTTTCTTTATCAGCAAATTCTTTCTACACAACAACAAGTTTTGCTATATGAAGCTTTTTTTTTAATATTGCAGGTTAATGATCTTGGTAATGTCTGTTTAATTTGAACGATAGCGCAATTTATGGCAAAGAAAAGCAATAAGCTCCCTAAAAAAGGCTCAGTTACTGAGCAAAAAACAAATCATGAAGAACTTGTGAAACCTATAGAAACACAGGTTTCGGAAAAAGAAATTTCAAAAAATAGATTTTCTTTTTGGCAAAACAGAACAGCGCATCAGTGGCTGATTTTCTTTTTTGCTTTTTTGCTCTATGCAAATGCTATTCCCCTTGAGTATGCAGTGGATGACAGTATTGTTATTCAGCGCAATATGTTTACCAAAAAGGGTATTAAGGGCATGTCCGGTATATGGAGCAAAGATACCTTTGTTGGTTTTTTTGGTGAAGAAAAAAATCTGGTGAGCGGTGGTCGTTACCGTCCATTTACTGTTGCTATGTTTGCTTTTGAAAATCAACTTTTTGGTACTGTTGTTCGCAATAACCAAACTTACATGGTGAGTACTAATTTGGTATTGGACCCTAAGACAAAAGATGCAGTTCTGGCAAAATTGGGCAATCCAAAACATACTGTGGGGGAAACCAAAACGGAAACAGTAAAAGGTAAACCCAAAACAACTGTTATTGTAAATGTAGAAGTTGAAACAGGCAAGCCCATTCCGGACAAAGACGGTGATATAGTTTACGAAGGAAATCCGCATTTGAGCCATGCCATCAATGGTATTTTGTTTGGTATGCTCTGTATGCTGCTTTACACTTGGCTGCTGTTCATGTTCGATCCAAATAAAAACGGAAATACAAAGGCAGTATTTATCGCATTTACTGCTGCAGTACTTTTTGCTGCACACCCTTTGCATACCGAGGCTGTAGCCAATATTAAGGGCCGAGATGAAATTATGGTTACACTATGCTCTGTTTTGGCAGTTTTTTGGACCATGAAATCCATCAATTCCGGGCGTTGGATTCTTTATTTGGCGGGTGCTGTGGTTTCCTTCTTCGTTGCA
>JBIKQC010000577.1:0-2779 GCA_044349855.1 Saprospira sp. | reverse complement strand
ATAAGGCGTACCTGTCTCGATCTGAGATTCCATGATCTTCATCCAAACCTCTCTCGCCTTGATGGTCTGACGGCCGCGGCCTTCAGCTTCATATTTGAGGTAAAGTTCGTTGAATTTTTCACTGTGATTCTCAAAAAGACCCGGACATTCATTCGGACACATCAAAGTCCATTCCGCATCGGCTTCAACACGCTCCATGAAAAGATCCGGAATCCACATAGCATAGAAAAGATCTCTTGCACGGGCCTCTTCTTTGCCATGATTTTTCTTCAGTTCGAGGAAGTCGAAAATGTCGGCATGCCAAGGTTCGATATAGATAGCAAAAGCGCCTTTACGTTTCCCACCACCCTGATCCACATAGCGTGCAGTGTCATTGTAAACGCGCAACATGGGAACAATACCGTTGGAAGTGCCGCCTGTGCCTTTGATATAACTGCCTTTTGCACGTATGTTGTGTATGCTGAGACCTATTCCGCCAGCAGACTGTGAAATGCGGGCACAACGGGACAGCGTTTCGAAAATACCGGGAATGGAATCTTCTGTAACACTCAAAAGGAAGCAGGAAGAAAGCTGAGGTTTGGGCGTTCCTGAGTTAAATAGGGTAGGCGTGGCATGTATAAACCATTTTTGAGACATCAGTTCATAAGTCTCCAAAATAGCTATGATGTTGTCTTTGTGAATGCCTACAGCGGCACGCAGAAACATATACTGAGGGCGTTCAACAATGAAATTGTCAAGGCGCATGAGATAAGAACGCTCCAAAGTTTTGAAGCCGAAATAATCGAAATCATAATCACGTTCGTGGACTACAACATTGTCCAAAGCTTCTCTGTTGTTCCATACAAATTCCATGATGTCATCTGCAATCATCTGTGCCTTTTCTCCAGTTTTAGGGTCAATATAGGCATGCAGATCCTTCATCGTTTCCGAGAAAGAAGCATTGGTATTTTTATGCAGATTCGAGACTGCAATCCTTGCGGCAAGAATGGCATAGTCCGGGTGGACAGTGGCCATAGATGCTGCAGTTTCAGCTGCAAGATTATCGAGAATGGAAGTAGAAACTCCATCATAAAGGCCCAAAATGACCTTTTTACAGATTTCAATAATGTCGATATAACGCTGATCAAGGCCGTCGCAAAGATAATAAATACGACGCATGATCTTGTCGAAACTTACTTCTTCAAGATTACCATTGCGTTTTTTGACTTTCATTAAGTGCATCATTGCTTTAAGAAAGGTTTATCGGTTAAAAATTTGTAACTGAACTGATGTTCATGGTAAATTTACAACCGGAGGTAAAATAGAGTTTTATTGTAAAATAGTATATTTCTATCAGTCTAGAAATCCTCGTCCAAAGAGAAAGATTTCTTTTCGCGTTCTGTCATTACACCTGCTTTTTGATAATCGCCCACGCGCTTCTCAAAGAAGTTCGTTTTGCCCTGAAGTGATATCATTTCCATCCAAGGGAAAGGATTTGCAGTGCCGTAAATTTTGGAATTACCCAAAGAAAGCAGAAGGCGGTCGGCAACAAACTCAATATATTGCGTCATCAGCTGTCCGTTCATGCCAATCAGAGAAACAGGAAGTGCATCAGTTACAAATTCTTTTTCCAACTCCACTGCCTCTGAAATAATAGAGCGGATATCATTGGAGCTGATCTGATTTTGCAGCATGGAATAAAGCAGACAGGCAAAGTCGCAGTGCATGCCCTCATCTCGGCTGATCAATTCATTGGAAAAGGTAAGACCCGGCATAAGACCACGCTTTTTTAACCAATAAATAGCACAGAAACTACCTGAGAAAAAGATACCTTCTACTGCAGCAAAGGCAATGAGCCTGTGTGCAAAAGTCGGGGCTTTCTCAATCCAGTTTAATGCCCAATGTGCCTTTTTCTTTACGCATTCAAGGGTACTGATAGCGTTAAAAAGCCCATTTTTTTCCTCAGTATCCTGAATATAAGTATCAATAAGCAGGCTATAGGTCTCCGCATGAATGTCTTCAATTTGAATCTGAGTAGCATAAAAAGAACGGGCTTCTGCAATCTGTACATCGCTGTAGAAATTTAAAACCAGATTTTCATTTACTATGCCGTCGCTTGCAGCGAAAAATGCCAGTACATGTTTTATGAAATGACGCTCACCGTCATTCAGTTTATTGCGCCAGTCGTGCAAATCGGCCTCAAGGTCAATCTCATCTGTGGTCCAGAAACAGGCCAGGGCTTTTTTGCGCATTTCCCAAATATTGTCGTACTGTATGGGGAAAAGTACAAATCGGTTGGGGTTTTCTTCGAGAATTGGTTCTCTGTTCGTCATAATTATATGGAATATATTTTAAATGTAGTATTTTTGAAACAAATTGTTTTTATTTGGCCAATACAAAGGAAACTAACTTGCCAAATGACAGTCGGTTGCGGGTCGGATTGGTAAGGCTGTATATTATTCTTCAAAATTACGTCGAAGATTTGGAAAAATCAAGTGATTTTTTTTGGATTTAGCCGAATATAGCTGAAATGCCCTATATTATTGATAAGATTTTTTTAAAAAAATATATTCCCAAATTGGGAAAATAATTGTTGATAAATTCTTTTTTGACTTGTTGCAGATGGTTTAAAGCGAAGTTTTAACGATGTTTTTAACTAAAATACAAGTTTTTTGAGCCTTTTTTATTTTAAAAAAATAAAACAAATTTTTGCATTTAATATTTTTGTATCTTGTTGATTATTAAAGCTGTTTTTGTTTCCTACAATTTAGTTTTAACTTTACAGATTGTTTTTTCTAAA
>JBIKQC010000576.1:0-2785 GCA_044349855.1 Saprospira sp. | reverse complement strand
GCGGTGTTATAAACCAAAAGTGAGGTTGCCGGTGTCAGCACGGGAGTTGCTGCGTTTGTTGCTGTCAATGCAACTCTGGGAATGAGCAATCCGGAATTTGCAGACGATATATCCAATTTTGCGCTTGCATCAGGTGTGGCTGTACCAATGCCTACGTTTTGTGCGCGGGCAATCAGCCCAACTCCTAAAAAGAAGAGGAATAAACTAATTTTTTTCATAATAATGTAAAAATTGTATAAGAAAACTAGTATTCCCCTAAACTATGGATAGGAACAGACAATAAGAAAGAATAAATAGGAAATACAAAATAATAAATTCAAACACTCATTCGGAACTAACCTTTTTTATTGAAAAACAATAAAATGAATATTAAAACAATATATAACATTACAAATGTATACCTTTAGCAAATGTCAACCAATACCCAATATTGGGTATATTATTAGTAATCGTTTTTGTTGAATTTTAAAAAAAATTAGTCCAATCCTAAATTCTTAGATTAATGAAGCCAAGCACTTTTAATAAAGCTATAAAAATTTGGGAGAAGACCTCAATCGGAAACTCAGTTGAGTCAGTTTTTTTTGACCTAGAAGTTCAAAAAAAATTGTTGAACATTTTTTCGGTTGGCGACTATTACTATTATATTTTCGACATCAAAGAAGCAAAACTGGATTTGTTGAGCGAAGAAGCAGTAACAATACTTGGCTATAGCCGTGAAGAATTAGACATGTCTTTTCTTGTCAGTAAATTTCATCCGGAAGATCAACCTTGGTTTTTGAATATTGAGAATAAAATAGTTGAGTTTTTTAGTAAACTAACATTAGTGCAAATACCAAATTACAAAGTTCGATACGATTATCGAATTAGAAAAAACAATGGCGAATACATCCGAATAATACAGCAGGTAATTGTTTTGCAACACAGTGAAGTTGGAGGCATTTTAAAAACTTTTGGCGTACATACCGACATTTCGCATCTTAAAATGGAAGGGAAACCGGTACTCTCATTTATTGGGCTAAATGGAGAACCTTCTTTTATCGATGTAGAAATTGAAAAAGTATTCCCTACTCCTTCAACTTTTTTAACCAATCGTGAACAGGAAATTCTTATATTATTAGTAAATGGTTTTGAAACCAAAGAAATTGCTAAAAAATTTGGTATAAGTAATGAAACGGTAAGCACTCACCGCAAGAATTTGCTTAATAAAACAAAAGCCAGAAACACTTCTGAAATGATTAGTATGGCAATCAAAAAAGGATGGGTATAATTTAACATACTAATAAACAGAACACCGGCCAACAGGAATTCCCATTGTCCGGTGTTAATTATATTCTTGTAAAAATTCTTTAATCTTTCAAAATACAGATTTCAGAATAGTACTCTGTTGCTGATATGAAAATTAAATATCATAATTCAGCACCGGCATCAGCCATTTTTCGGCCTCATCTACCGTCATGCCCTTGCGTTCGGCATAAGATTCTACCTGATCTTTTTCGATATTGCCCAAACCGAAGTATTTAGACTCGGGATGTGAGAAATACCAGCCGCTGACAGAGGCAGCGGGATACATGGCACAACTTTCTGTCAATGAAATTCCGGCACGTTTTTCAACCTCGAGCAATTGGAAAAGGGTGCGTTTTTCTGTATGATCGGGACAGGCAGGATAGCCCGGTGCAGGACGAATGCCCTGATATTTTTCATCGATGAGTTCTTCGTTGTTCCACGTTTCATTGGCTGCATAGCCCCAATAGTTTTTGCGCACCTGTTCGTGAAGATATTCGGCAAAAGCCTCTGCAAAGCGGTCGGCGAGTGCTTTTAGCAAGATGGCACTGAAGTCATCGTTTGCTTCTTCAAAATTTTTCACCTGCGGCTCTATTCCAAGTCCGGCAGTGACAGCGAAACCTCCGATATAGTCTACCTTTCCGCTTTCTTTTGGTGCAATAAAATCGGCCAATGAGTTATTGGGCTGTCCCTCAGCTTTTTCGCGCTGTTGACGCAAATGATGTAGTTTGGCAATTGTCTCTTTGCGGCTTTCATCGGCATAGATTTCCAAATCATCATCATGTGCCGAGTTGGCCGGAAAAAATCCAAGCACAGCCGAAGCTCTGAACCATTTTTCGGCAATCAATTTATCCAACATTTCCTGTGCATCGCGGTAAAGATTGGAGGCGGTCTCTCCTACTACCTCGTCGGTCAAAATTGCGGGATATTTACCGGCCAATTGCCAACTTTGGAAGAAAGGTGTCCAGTCGATATAAGGGCGCAAAACAGCCAAATCCATATCTTCAATGGTTTTGATCCCCAAGAATGTAGGTTTTGGCGGCGTATAGCCTTCCCAATTCAGTTTTATCTTGTTTTTACGGGCCTGATGATAAGTCAGGTATTTTTTTGCAGAGGTACGTTTTGCACGTTGTTCACGTATAAGCTCCTGATCATCGGCAATTGCTTTGAGATAGGCATTTCGCTCATCTTCATGCTCGCTGAGGAGAGAACTTGCCACTGAAACTGCTCTTGAAGCATCGAGTACATGCACGGCAGTTCCTTCATACTGCGGAGAGACCTTCACCGCCGTATGTGTTTTGGATGTTGTGGCACCGCCAATCATCAAAGGCATTTTGAAGCCAAGACGCTGCATTTCTTTGGCCACATAAACCATTTCATCCAGAGAAGGCGTAATGAGGCCGCTGAGCCCAATAATATCTACATTGTGTTCAATTGCTGCTTTCAAAATTTTATCGCAGGATACCATGACCCCCAAGTCGATAATTTCAAAATTGTTGCAGGC
>JBIKQC010000574.1:0-2802 GCA_044349855.1 Saprospira sp. | reverse complement strand
TTGGTCAATTGTCTGAAAACAGGAGCCGGTGTAGTAACTACAAGAGCCCATGTTCATTATGTTGTTACTGAGTATGGCGTTGCAAATCTTTATGGGAAAAACCTGAAAGAAAGAGCTAAAGTGCTGATTGAACTGGCACATCCCGATCATAGAGAGCGTTTGGAAAAAGAGGCAAAAGAAGTTAGATTTATATATCAATGACATGAATGATTATTATAATAAAATAAGAAACAATCCTGAAGCACTGCTGCATTTTTTTGAGCAGATGCCGAAAGGGGGCGATATTCATCACCATGCACTCGGTGCTTTATGGGCAGAGGATATTATGAAATATGCTGCAGAACAGGATTTTTGGATTGATAGCGAGAGTGGTCAATTGTTTAAAACAGAAAAAGAAAACTGTTTAAATGTCAAAAAGGAATTGGACAATGAAGGATTTAGGGAATTTTGTATAAAAAAATGGTCGGTTGCTCATTTTAATCCTAATGATAACAATGGATTCAGTCACTTTTTTGACATTTTCCCCAAAATAGCACCCGCCTTTATCGGTTTTGAAAACTATTGGCTGGAAAGAATTGCTGATCAGGCAAAAAAAGAAGGTTTAATTTACATTGAAACAATGATAGAATGTCCTTCAGAATCAGAAAGAGTTTGGAATTTAGCAGTTCAATATGACAATGAGATTTCAGAAAATGCCGATATCTCAGTATTTGAAGCATTTTACCGTTTTCTGAAAGAAAATGGAATGCAGGATGCTGTAAATAATGCAGTTACATTACTTGAAGATTGGAAAAAATCGGCAGAAAAAGCAGCAGAAGTAGAACTCTGTTTTCAACTTTATGCGGTTCGCAATTTGGATCCGCGTCAGGTGTTGGCACAGTTGATTTTGTGTTACGAAGCAGCTGCTATCTCTGAGCATGTTGTCGGTGTTAATCTTGTTGCCCCTGAGTATCATGAAAATACGTTAAAGTTTTACAGTATGCAGATGCGGGCCTGCCGTTGGCTGAACAGTTTGTTTCCGCAGGTGAATCTGGCGCTTCATGCCGGTGAATTGAGCAAGGACATTGTAGAAGAATCTCATTTGAAATTCCATATTGATGAGGCAGTTTCCATTGCCAAAGCCAAGAGAATCGGACATGGCGTAGACCTTCATTGGGAGCGTCACAGAAACCGCATCCTGGATTTTATGAGTGAAAAAGGTTGGGCCATTGAAATTTTACCCAAGAGCAATGATTTTATTCTTAATATCAGCGGTGATGAGCATCCTTTCGAAACCTATCTCAGGTCGGGCGTTCCCGTAATAGTCGCAACAGACGACCCCGGGTTGTTGCGTTGTACCTTGGCGGATCAATATCTGTTTTTGGCGCAACACTACAGTTTCCTCGATTATGACGATTTCAGACAATTCTCTTTAAACAGTATCAAGTACAGTTTTTTACCTAAAATTAAAAAAGAACAGCTTCTTTTGAAATTGACTGAAGATCTTGGTATATTTGAAAAATCAATTTTAGGAAATTAGATGAAATCTTGTTTTGAAGATCTGTACAATCAATTAAATTATGACAATTATACGCAACATTGCCTTAGGTATAGTGCTGCTTTTTTCACTCTACTCCTGCGATAAAAGAAATGATGATCTTTGGAATCTTGAAAAAGATCAGATTAGAGATTATCTGTTGAGTTTAGGTATCACAGATTTTACAGAGGATGAATCGGCAGGCTATTTTTACTATTTCACGGATTTAGACAGTATAAGCGGCGGCCGACCCAATGTCAATTCGACTATTGAGGTGCATTATGACGGTAAAATCTTTAATAATGGCATTTTTTATCAGACTACGCCCGGACAAACAGAACGTATTCTCCTTTCTTCAACTATTGTAGGATGGCAGTTGGGCTTACAGAACTTCTTTATAGGCAGTTCAGGTGTCTTGATCATCCCTTCCAGACTGGCCTACGGAAAAGACGGACTCTATGATGAGTATGGCAATGAGCTTGTTCCTCCAAACAGTATTCTCGTTTTTGAAATTGATCTGGTAGAAGTACATCCGCATTTTTAAACTGACAGGAATATAATAACGAAACCCCTCAATGCCGAAACATTGAGGGGTTTTTTAGTATGAAAACCAGTAGTTATTAAGGTTTTTTAATTTCAAAATTTTCAAGAAACTTAGTAGTAAAGTTACCGGCTATGAAGTTTTCGTCATACATCAGCTGCTGATGGAAAGGAATCGTAGTTTTTACGCCTTCTACCACAAATTCATCCAATGCACGGCGAACTTTATTGATACAATCCTCGCGGGTACGTGCGCGACAGATAAGCTTAGCAATCATAGAATCGTAATATGGCGGAATGGTATAACCTGCATATACGTGCGTGTCTACGCGAACACCATGGCCTTTAGGACTATGAAAAGAAGTGATCTTGCCAGCAGAAGGACGGAATCCGTTGTAGATATCCTCCGCGTTGATGCGGCACTCAATAGCGTGCATTGTTGGGAAGTAGTTGATACCTGAGATAGGCTCACCCATTGCAATTTTGATCTGCTCACGGATAAGGTCATAATCAACAACTTCTTCAGTTACTGTATGTTCTACCTGAATACGGGTATTCATTTCCATGAAAAAAAAGTTCTTGTGCTTGTCGACAAGGAACTCAATCGTACCCACACCTTCGTAGTTTATGGATTTGCCGGCAAGAATTGCAGCTTCTCCCATACGTTTACGCAGGTCTTCATCCAAGAATGGAGAAGGAGATTCTTCAACCAATTTTTGGTGACGGCGCTGAATGGAACATTCGCG
>JBIKQC010000126.1:0-9798 GCA_044349855.1 Saprospira sp. | reverse complement strand
TTGATTCGTATATATAATGATCCGTATAAAAAGAGAAAAATTATCCGCTGTCGTTGGAATATACTTACTATAAAAGCAGGTGATTTCAGAAATGCTTTCATAAAATAATAATTTGTTTCCCAAAAATCAGTAATTAGTATCTTTCGATTCCAATCGGTATTTCCAACTTTCAAAATCAGGTTGGCAATATTCGTCATCGCTGTGAAAATCGGCAATTTCCTTTTTTATAAAAGCTTTGATATCACTGTGAATAAAAATCGGGTAAAAAAATGGCCAAAATTGCTTGTGCTGTTGTTTGAAATCCTTCCACCATGCCTCAAAAGAATCGAATTCTTTTAACCATGATATAATTGGATCTTCATCTTCATCCAACATTCCGCCGGAGCTTCCGGTTTCAATAAATTTCCCTTCATCGTATCTGTAAACTTCAGCCCCGCCGCCTTCGGCACCAAATTCAAAAATTAAAGTCTTATTGATCATCTCTTATTTATAATTTTAAAATTTAAACAAATCCATTCTGTCTTATGAGTTTAGACCCGGTGACTTCAGACAAATTTACCACATACCGGGAAACTTAAGACTTTGAGACTTAAATTCGGGCAAAAAAGGGCTAACGACTAAAAGTCTATCGTCTAAAAGACTAATTCCGATGCCCGTTTTTCCACTTCACTTCATATAAATCATTTCTGAGATCTTTCAGATTTCTAACTGAACCGAAGGTATGCAGTTTTTTCAGCAGACTCAGATCCACATCTACAATCAGCGTCATTTCGGTATTGGGCGTAGCCTCTGCAACCACACCAGTTATTGGAAATGAAAAATCGGAAGGGGTAAACACGGCGGATTGCGCATACTGAATGTCCATATTGTGCACCTTTGGCAGATTGCCCACACAGCCGGCAATTGCCACATAACATTCATTTTCGATGGCACGGGCCTGAGCGCAGTGACGCACACGGGTGTAGCCGCTCTGCGTATCGGTAAGAAAGGGCACAAAGAGTATTTCCATCCCTTCCTGCGCCAGCAGACGGCCCAACTCGGGAAATTCCACATCGTAACAAATGAGAATGCCTATTCTGCCGGCATCCGACTCATAGCAGCGCAATACATCGCCACCCACCATACCCCAGGCACTGACCTCGGATGGCGTGATGTGCAATTTTTCATACATCTCGGAACTGCCGTTTCTGCGGCAGAAATAGCCCACATTAAGCATCTGTCCGTTGCGCAGCAGAGGCATAGAACCCGTGATGATATTAATATTGTAAGCTACAGCGTATTCCTGAAATTTCTGATGCAGCAGTTCGGTATATCCGGCCAGCTGCCGCATAGCTTCCACCTCGGGCAGGTGATTGAAGGCCGCCATTAGCGGTGCATTGAAATGCTCAGGGAAAAGAATAAAATCACTTTTATAATCAGAAACGGCATCAACAAAAAACTCAATCTGTTCGCAAAGCGAATCGAAACTGTCGAAGAGCCGCATCTGCCATTGTACAAGACCCAGTCGTACCACCTCTTTTGAGGAAAGCGGTGCTTTATTTTTTGTATAATAAATATTATTCCACTCCAACAGCGTAGCAAATTCCATAGAATCCTGATCATCGGGCAGATAGCCTTTCAGAATCTTAGTTACGTGAAAATCGTTGGACAGTTGAAAAGTTAAGACAGGATCGTAAATTTCCTTGTGTTTTACCTTAAATATATACTCCTTCGGATCCATTTTTTCCGCATATTTCTTATAACTTGGAATTCGTCCTCCGGCTATCATTGCACGCAGATTTAGCCTTTCACAAAGTTCTTTACGGGCATCATAGAGCCGACGGCCCAAACGTAAACCCCTGAACTCCGGATTGATAAATACATCAATCCCATACAAAACATCACCATCATCTGTATGAGTACTGAATGTATAATTTCCGGTGATGCTCATATAAGTATGCTCATCACCATGCTTTTCGTAATCTACAATTATAGACAGGGCTGCGCCGGCGACCTTGTCATCAACCAATACACAGAGCTGTCCTTCGGGAAATTTTATCAATAGTGTTTCAATCTGATCCTCACGCCAATAAGGCTCTGCCCATTGTTTATAGGCTTGGATCATAGAGTCTTTCAATTCCAGATAATCGGAGAGCAGCAGGTTACGCAATTCAATCTTTTGCATAATATCTTTTAATTTAAATACCCAAAATTTCTAAAATATTAAATTTGATAGCTTGTCGTAAAGGTCGGGTTAATTATTTTAACTGTTCAGTACTAAAACATTTAAAACTAATTTATTTTATCTTACACAACAAACGAAAATTAACAACAAACTGGTTTTTTAAATAAGTAAATATTTGAAGCATAGAATTTAACAGGTAAAAAAAAATAATATTTGATTTGTCCAAAAAAGTTTTGATCTCTTTTTCTATTTTTGCAAGCATTAATCTCGCTCGCTGTCAATTTGAGATTTTTTTTCAATAAAGGCCTTTAAAATTCATTCTTAAAATCATTAAAAAATGAAAAAAATCTTCCTTTCTCTTATTCTTCTTTTCGGAATATTTTCAACACAGTTTGTTCATGCACAATGCGTACCTACAAATTGCCTCTCAACTCTTCCGGCTTATGGCGGTATTTGTGATACTGTGTTGACTGCCGGACGTGTTGGTAATGCGTATTCCGATTTTGAATCTTTCCACACAACTACAAGCTGTTTTGATGCTGCACTGATAAGCCCTGCCAATGCAGGAACAGGCGTAAAAATAACGGTTATTGATAACTTTACATTTACAGGTTTGCCTACAGGTTTGACTGCTGCCACAAACCAACCAAGCTATACCTCACCAGCCAATGGTTGTATCTCAGTATCAGGCACACCTACCCAAGCTGGTGTTTTTGCAGTTACTGCAAACTTTTTGGCCGATGTAAACGCTTGGCCTTTCAGCACTGTTTGTTCCGGTTTTAATATTGCACAAAACAATCAAACAGCCAACTATGCCTTGGATTTGATTGTACTACCTAAACCAAACTTTACAATTCCAGCAAATACATTTTGCAGCAATTCAGCTGCTGTTGCACTCACACTTGCTACTGGCTCTACAGCAGGTGGTGTTTTTAGTGGCCCTGGAGTAAGCGGCACAAACTTTAACCCTGCTACAGCGGGAGTTGGCACACACATTATCAAATACCGCGTTTCAGCTCAGCAGGGCGCAGCTGTTGCTCCTGCAGTTGACAGTTTCACTATTAGTGTAACTGTAAACAATGCTGTTTTGGCAAGTTCCAATGCTACCAATATCACTTGTGCTGTAAATGGTGCAGCAACGGTTACTGCCTCAAGTGGAACCACACCTTATTCCTATATCTGGAGTAATGGTGCTACAAGTGCCGTTATCAACAATATAGCAGCAGGCAACTATACTGTAACTGTAACTGATGCAGCGGGCTGTTCGGTAAGCAATGCTGTAACTGTTAGTTCTACTGCCGTAAGCCTAACAACGAGCGCTCCTGTAACTACCAACTCTGCTTGTGGCAGCGCAACTGGTTCGGCTTCTATTAGCGCCACAAATGGTACAGCTCCATATACTTACAACTGGAGTAATGGTGGCAATATACAAACCATCAGCAATGTTCCTTCGGGCAGTTACAGCGTAACTATAACCGACGCAAGCAGCTGTACCGGTGTTATTTCTAATATTGTAGTAAATAATCCAAACTCTCCTACTGCTTCTATCAGTGCTGCAAATAATGTTCTTTGCAATGCAGCCAGTACCGGCTCAGCTACTGTAGCTGCTACAGGTGGGACAGCTCCTTACACTTATAATTGGAGCAATGGTGGCAATACTGCAACAGTCAATAATATTGATGCGGGTACTTATACTGTGACAGTAACTGACAATGCTTCTTGCTTAGGTGTTGCAGCTGTTACAATCAGTCAACCATCTGCTGTTTCTATAACTGGTTCTACCACCAATATTCTTTGTTTTGGTCAAAATACAGGTGCTGCTGCTGTAACTGTAAGCGGCGGTACAACTTCGTACAGCTACAACTGGAGCAATGGCGGTAACACTGCTGCAATCAATAATGCAGTTGCCGGCACATATACTTTAACTGTAACAGACGGAAATAACTGTGTGATTACCTTTACTTCAACAATTTCACAGCCTGCAGCAGCTATTACTCTGGTTCCTGCAAGTACTAATATTCTTTGCGCAGGCGCAGGAAATGGCACAGCTGGTGTAACAGCTACAGGTGGAACTGGTTTATATACATACAACTGGTCAAACAGTAATACTAACCCATTCTTGAGTTTCCTCCAAGCCGGAACATACAGTGTTATTGTAACTGATGTAAATGGTTGCTCTGCAACTGTTCCTACCTTCACAATTACAGAGCCATCGGTATTGACCGTTTCTGCAACAGCAACGGATGTTACTGTATTTGGCGCCTCTGATGGATCAGTAAATCTAGCAATAAGCGGTGGTACAGGTTCTTATAACTATAGCTGGAGTAATGGTGCAACAACTCAAAATATCAATGGCGTTCCTGCCGGAACTTATAGCGTTACTATCTCAGATGCAAATGGCTGTCAATTCATTGAAAATGCTACTGTTGATCAACCTTCGAATGTCACTTTGTCTGGCTTTGATGATCTTTCTTCACTTGCACTATATCCTAACCCGGGCGAAAATATCCTATACATCGAATCAACCGTTCTTTCTGGTGTTTCAGTAAATTTGCAAATGTTCTCCATCGATGGTAAATTGGTTAAATCTCAAAAATACAATCAGGCTTTTGGTTTGATTGAAGTTTCGACTGTTGAACTACCTTCCGGTATCTATTTTATTACACTTCAGACTGAATTAGGCAATGCTAACCTGAAATGGATTAAAAAATAATAAAGGATCCGATTTATTCAGATTGTAAGAATTTATGGCGGCTCCAGGATTGGGGCCGCCTTTTTTTGGTAAAACTGCTCTTTTCAAAATCTGCCGTATAAAAAAATATATAACTAATACCATAACCCAGGGATCACTTTGGTTTAATGACGGACTTGGGTTAAAGATTGAACGCTTCAAATTGAAAATATTTTTACTTTTTTAGGGTAAAGCTCATTAAATCCATCATACATCTATAGTTACTGTTAAAAAAATCATAACAACCTAACAGACTACATTGTATAAACTTTAAATGAGTTAATAGTAAACAAATTAAGTTTTTTTTAGGCATAAAAATGTTCCTTTCACTTATAATTAACCACTTAAAATGAACATAAAGCCTGAAATAATTATTATAACTGAGAGACTTAATCAAATTCAAGTCATATATTTGTGAACAATAATCCATTCTCCGTTTAAAACTTAGAATAGTTTTTTTTGTTCATACAATCAATTTCACCTTATTAAATCTTTTATGGCAACAGCTAAATTCAACCTGCAAAATCAGAAAGATTTTGTACGTGTTTTAAAGGAAAGGGTTAATGAATATTTTTCAACAAAAGGCATAACCAGCTTTGGGGACAGCCGCCTCTACTGGAAAACAGTAGCGATGATGTTAATTTATATTACACCTTTTGTACTTATTCTTATTAACTTTCTGCCTTTTTGGGCAAATTGGATACTTTACCTTGTTATGGGTATGGGTATGGTGGGTATTGGCATGAGCGTTATGCACGATGCAGTCCATGGCTCTTATTCGTCAAATAAAGCTGTCAATAAAATCCTTAGTTTCTCTATGGAACTTGTAGGCGGTAATCAGTTTAACTGGAAAGTTCAGCACAATGTATTACATCACACCTATACCAATATTCCGGGTATGGATGAAGATATTGGAGAAAAAGCAATTTTACGTTTGGAACCCACCGGAAAATGGTTGAAAATTCATAGATTTCAGCATATTTACGCGCTTCCACTCTATTCATTTTTGACATTGAGTTGGTTGATGTGGGGTGATTATTTTACAATGTTCCGCTACAATAAAGCTGGAATGACTAAACAAATCGGGCATAAGATATCGAAAGAATTAGTGAAATTGGTCATATTCAAATCACTGTATATATTTGCACATTTTATCTTACCTATTTTTATTTTGGGAATGGTTTGGTGGCAGGTAATTGTTGGCTTTTTGTTAATGCAATTTTTAGCAGGATTTATTCTTTCAGTTGTTTTTCAATTGGCTCATATCGTTGAGGAAACTTCTTTCCCTCTTCCCGATGAAGAAGGTAATATGGAAAACAGTTGGGCGGTTCACCAATTGCAGACTACTGCAAATTTTGCAAAAAAACGCAAACTGCTTTCATGGTTTATAGGTGGTCTAAATTATCAAATTGAGCATCACCTTTTCCCAAATATTTCTCATGTACATTATCCGAAAATTTCAGAAATCGTAAAACATACAGCTAAGGAATTTCAGCTTCCTTACAATGAATACAAAACTTTCCGATCAGCAATTGCATCGCACATACGTCAGCTGAAAGTATTGGGAAGAAAACCTGTGCAAGCTTAGTTAAGCTTACTCTTCGATAATTTACACGAAAAATAACTAAAAGAGGAAAGTTAAGATTTTTTCAAAGTTTCTTACTGACTAAATTTCAGGTGTTCTTCCAATTAGTTTCAAGCAAAATACTATTTAAAGGGAAAAGATCAAAGTCTAGCTTTGGTCTTTTCCTTTTTTATTGTCAATAGTAAACTAAGTGCAATATTTAATTAATAGCCGAAAAAAATGGGCATAAAAATAGCTGCGAATAGTTTTTTATTCGCAGCCGTTTCGTATTTAGAAGTAAAATAAGGCTATTTTAAAATTTATTAATAAATCCTTAAGATGGGCGTTGATGTCCAATTACTTCTTTTGGCGTTGATACCCCACCATTAGTATTTTCGCGCATCTGACCGCTTACGCTGTCATCGCTTTTCCAGTTTGGAACCTGTTCGGTTTCGGGAGCTGGTACCGCGGCTGGGATAGTTTCAGTGGCAGCTTTAATTATGGCCATTTTTTCCATCCAACCGATTTCATTCCATGCTTTCCTTATCATGACTGTTATGGTTTTGAGGTATAATAATATTTTTTGTAAGGCGTAATTCGTAGTATGATATTCTGCTTATTGCAGATTTAAACCTATGTATATTTTAAATTTTATACTTAATGCATTATATTTCAAAAGATGCACCAATTTTATTTTTTGGTTAGATTATTTTTGCTGAAACCCCGATTTTATGTCAAATTATTTTTTTTAATATTATTCTTTATTTTCAATCAATGCCATTTTGGCATTTTTAAGATAAAAACATCGGACAATTTGTCTATTTTTTTGACATTTTGAATAAAAAGGAACGCATTTGATTAGAAAGAGCCTCCAAACTCACATTAAAAGTTGAATTTTACATCATTCCTACAATTTGCATCCAATTGCTACTTTTGTTTTCGAAGCTTCAATAATTCTTTTCGTTTCTCAGCGATTACCAGTCAAGATGACAATAAAAAGGTTTATGACTATTCTATTATTCATAAAATTGGCGGCTAATATTCATCTGCTTTTTTGCTGATAAAAAGCCAATTTTATTTCATTGCTTTAACATTTAATACGAAACTAAGACTGTTTAAAAAAATTGCAAATGACCGCTGTCATTATATTAAATGATCCTGATCATTTTTCAATTTTTCAATTTTATATGAGAACGACTCAAGTTCCAATTTTATATCAGCTGACAGAATCTTCAGCTTTTTTTAAAATCTCGTAGCTAAAAATTGCTGGTTACAATGTTATTTTAATGAGGATATTCTAACCTAGTCTTTTTGAACTCATACCAATTCAGAAACAATTTATGAAAATGATACACATAAAAACAGATTGTTCTGCTCTAAAAGGAGCACGTTATTAGTGGGATAACAATTTGCTAAAATATCAATAACCCCCTTTGCATATGGCAAGGCATAGGATTATAAAAGAAAAACACTGTTAAATTTAATTCGCCCGAATAGGATAATTCAAAAAATAAAAAATCGGGCACATTCCGTTCGGAGCTGTATCTTTCAACTACGAACTCCCTTTTGTTAGGGTTAAGGCGTAGTTGAGAATTAGCCTTGTTTTTGAATATTACTGCAACAACAATAAAAGCTGTCTTTTAAATCGTGCTTCATGGCACGATCGGCCCAAAGGCTATTCGTTGCAATTGCTCCGAAAATGGAAAAACAATCTGTACTTATAAGCTGTCCTTTCATATGGGTAGATTGTAATATAATTTGTGCCATGATTTTTAAAATTAAATGGTTTTAGTTTTAATGTTTTTTAAAACCGAAATACTTGGGGCCTTTATTTAGTTTAAAAGATTCATAGCTTCAATTATATTTTTTATTCTTAGATCTTTTTCATAATGTTCCTGGGACTTGCGTCAGATTGCAAATTTGAGTAGTAAACTACCCCAAAGCCGCCTTTAGTTCCCGAGTTAAAAAATATTTTAAAAAATAATAAATTACAACACTTTCATAATCCCCATAATTTAAAGAGACTTTAAATATTCGAAATAGCGTCCACTGTTAGTAATAATTAAAAAAACAAAAGGGCACTTTTTTAGCCTTGAAAGTTTTCAGCTTTATTAAATACTAACAGTCAATGAGCGGGAAGTTTGAGAAGTATTTGGATCATTAGCAAATACAAAATAAAAGCCTGCATCAACAGCAGGCTTTTATTATTTGGGGGTAGGATTTCCTTTTTACGTAAAAAGCTGTATTTTTAAAAAATATTCTATCAATATTAAAATTCAAACTCATGAAAAAGCTGCTATTCTTATTTGCTTTCATCAGCATCAGTTCTATGCTTTCCGCACAATCCATCTATTACAAAGGTTCCAATATAGGAAAAATCGAAAGTGACGGTGATGTCTATATCAATGGTTCTCAAGTCGGAAAAATTGAAAGCGATGGTGATGTTTACAAAAACGGTTCACAGATTGGAAAAATAGAAAGTGACGGCGATATTTATGTTAAGGGATCCTATGCCGGCAAGGTGGAAAGTGACGGTGATGTTTACAAAAACGGTTCACAGATTGGAAAAGTTGAAAGTGATGGGGACGTATATTACAAAGGTTCCCAAATCGGAAAGGCTGATGCAAGTATTAAAGCCTCTTATGTTGGTGGATTTTTCTTCTTTTTCTTTTATAATGAACGTTTCTAAGATGAGGCGTTTATTTTTTCTGTTATTAATTGTTCAAATTTCCTGTCAGGCACAAGGTCCTCAGGAGAAGACTGAGGCTGTGGAGCATGTAATTTTGCCCATGGTCGAAGATAAATATAAACTAATTTTTGCTAAAAAACCCGAATACAATTCGGATGGTTTTGATTTTCCAGTGGGAAAACCCAGCGGGAAAGGCTATTACAATGCCCAAGGTTTTGGCGGCAAAAGTTTTCACCTGGGAGATGACTGGAATGCTACAACGGGCGGAAACAGCGATATCGGACATCCTATTTACAGTATCGCAAACGGTTATGTTGCCGAATCAGCAGATAAAAAGAAAGGCTGGGGTCCGGTCATCAGAATTGTGCATTATCATAAAGGCAAATTTTATGAATCACTGTATGCTCACTGTCAGGACATGTATGTAAAACCGGGCGATTGGGTAAAACGGGGGCAAAAAATTGCCACGATAGGCAACAATAATGGTATGTATCTGGCACACCTGCATTTGGAAATCAGAGATAAACCCGATCTGCCTTTGGGCGGCGGCTATTCCAGAGAGACTGAAGGGTTTTTGGATCCTACAGTTTTTATTAAGGCGAATCGTTGATGTGTTTATGATGTACGGATGTAGGGATGTGCGGATGTGC
>JBIKQC010000573.1:0-2809 GCA_044349855.1 Saprospira sp. | reverse complement strand
CCGTAAGTCCACTTCATGTTGACTTAGACGGTTATTTGAGACTTCTTGGCATGTCCAAAGGATTTGGTTGGTGGCAAAATGCACTGGTAGAAATCCACTCGGGAAATCCGATGCCAAATGTAGCTTCGTTTAGAGAAAAAATGCCAAAAATATTCCCTGATTTCTCTTGGGATGCTTTTGTAGCGCTTTACGAGGAAGTTCGAATAGATAAATAGTTTAACAAAAACTTTACCCCATAGTTAAAGATTATTACATGGAAGAGGACTATAAAACATGGTTTAGAGAGATTTATTTTTTAGTAATGGACTCGTTAGCAAACCAAAAGAAACTTATAAAGTACGATATATTAAATGCAAAAGCAAATGAACAAAGCATTGGATTGTTAGAATCAATTACTGATGAGGCGATAAAGAATTTTTATTCAATTCGTAATAAGTGGAAGGTCGAGTGGAAAACAACGGATGAGGTAGTTTTTCGTGCAGAAGGATCAATCTATATGCTTCCCATTGAAGAAGTTTTTCAAGACGTCTGGGATGATTCTCTCGGCGGTAACGATTGGAATCCGGAAATGAAAGGTTTTCGCCCTTTAGATATGTTTTATGACATAGATGGGTTTGTGGGCTTTTATGTTGGCAGACCGGAGAAAAAGGGATTGTATGTACAGCATTCTGACAGCTCCGTAAGTCCACTTCATGTTGACTTAGACGGTTATTTGAGACTTCTTGGCATGTCCAAAGGATTTGGTTGGTGGCAAAATGCACTGGTAGAAATCCACTCAGGAAATCCGATGCCGAATGTAGCTTCGTTTAAAGAAAAAATGCCACTGATTTTTCCGGATTTTTCTTGGGATGCCTTTGTGGCACTTTACGAGGAAGTTCGAATTGATAAATAGTTGAACAAAACTCAAACCCTTCAATCTAAAACGTTAGACGTTTTAAGATTAACGCATTGGAAAATCAGATAACTATACCGTAATGGACACAAAAAATTTCGATTATTATTACGAGAACTATCTTAGAGAGCTGAGCTATTTTCAAATAATGAATGAGCAAATGCTTGAAAACACGGCATACTCCATGATAGAAAGTTCCGTATCAGTAATAAATGAAGACGAATACCACTCTAAATTATTAGGCACCCCTATTTGTGAATTTTATAAAGCGGTCGAATCTTGGAAGGAGAAATGGAAGAATATAGAATCTGCGCCAATTACGATTGAAGGCTCAGTTAATATTCTTCCTATAGAAGATGTACTAAATTGGAATGCATGGGATTTTGAACCGGATCTCTTTCCTCAAATGGAGAACTTTACTGTCCTTGACTGGATTGATGACAGTCATGTTGTGGGTCTCTATCTCGGACAACCTAAAAAAGGGCTATTTTACATGAATATGGATTCCAATCCGCAATCGATTAACCTTGATTTCAATGGCTACTTGGAGATGACCAAATACACAAAAGCTGTCTTTTTGTGGCAATTGGGTTGTATAGAACCAATAGTAGATAAGACTTCACATCGCTACTTAGAGAAGTTAACTCAACTCGATCCAACAATAACTGTCAAAGGGTTTTATGAGTTATTTGATCGTTTACGGATTGATAAGTAGAAACACCATTTTTTTGAGTGTTAAAAACAAAATCTGGCTCTGGAGTCGCGGACTTTA
The DNA here is from genome assembly GCA_044349855.1 of Saprospira sp. GTDB lineage: Bacteria > Bacteroidota > Bacteroidia > Chitinophagales > Saprospiraceae > Saprospira. The sequence goes on along the minus strand of JBIKQC010000573.1, from coordinate 1,145 downwards.
GCCTGCGGTAAAAAGATAAAAGTTATATTATGACAAAAATTCCACATTTACCACGAATACCTATAGTCGGAAATCTGCATCAGATTGCAGGCAAAGATATTATTGGCCGCCTGCTCACAGCTATCGGCGGATTTTACCCAATATCAGAATTAAAGGTTTTTAACCGAAAAATTGTTGTCATTACCTCTGTAGATCTGGCGAAAGAAGTAATGGATGACTCAAAATATGATAAATTTATAGATCTGCCTTTTGAGTATCTTCGCAAGGCAGCAGGTGATGGGCTTTTTACCGCCTGGACACATGAACCCAACTGGAAAAAGGCGCATAATATCCTACTTCCCGGCTTTGCGCATAAAGCTATTGAAGGATATATTCCTATCATGCAACGCACTATTGATCAGCTTATTGAAAGATGGGCTACTAAAGAGGGACAACAGATTGATGTGGCTGAAGATATGACAAAGCTGACCTTTGAAACAATCGGACTTTGCGGTTTTGATTACAGTTTTGACTCTTTTACTTCTGAAACCAGGCATCCTTTTATCGAGGCAATGCTTTTTACTTTCAACGAGGCCATACAACTGGCAAGAACACCGCCAATACTGCAACCCTTGAGGGTTGTCAGGAACCGAAAATTCAAAAATTATATCAATTATATGAATAATCTGCTGGATGATATTATCCGCAGACGCAGGGAAGATACTGATTCTCAAAAAGGTAAAATAGACTTTTTGCAGCTGATGCTGCATGCCACCGATAAGGAAAGCGGCGAAGCCTTGGATGATGAAAATATCCGTTATCAGATTGTTACTTTTTTGGTGGCGGGACATGAAACTACAGGCAGTACTTTGGCTTTCTCCATTTATAATCTGCTGAAAAATCCGGAACATTTGGCTGCTGCATATGAAGAGGTAGACAGAGTACTTGGTTTCGATAAAAATAGAGCAATCTCTCAGGCCGATTTCCGGGAGCTGAAGTTTTTGAGACAGGTTCTCATGGAAACGCTGAGGCTCTATCCGCCATTGATTGGACTTGCCCGATATTCTCAGGTGGATACAACAATAGGAGCGGAGCAGTATCCAATAGAGGCCGATCAGTGTATTTTTATGATGATTTATTTTATGCACCGCGACAAAAAACATTGG
>JBIKQC010000572.1:0-2811 GCA_044349855.1 Saprospira sp. | reverse complement strand
CAGAAATCAAATTTTGTACTGTCTGGATTTAAGCTTCGTGAATGCCCATTTCTTTGGTAGCCTTCTCAATTTTTCTACGATTGATAATATTTCTAACCCAGTTTGGAACGATAATCATACCGCAGATAAGATATATATAATAGGTAGCAAAGCGCCAAAAAACTGTCATGATGAGTAATAATGTGGTATTTTCAGGTATATAATCCTTATGGAAAATCATGAAAGCGTTTTCGGCAACGCCTGAACCGCCGGGAGTGGGTGTGATCGCTGTGATAATCCACATCGCCAATTGACGGGCAAATATAAAAAATTGCTGTATAGGCCAACTCAGATCCATATTACCGCTCATGAACTGATTATAATGTTCTCTGATGACAGGGTCGGAAGACATGGAAACAAAGCCAAGAATCAGGCAGTTGAGAACCATAAATTTAGAAGCCCAGGCGCCAAAAGTCGCTGTAAAACTTCTAACATGAAAAAGCCAATTTTTATTTTTCAGCTCTGCTGAGGTTGTCAGCATTTCTTCGCCCATTTTTTCTGCTCCGGGACGGAATCTTTTAAACAGTTTAAATCCGGTAATCCACAATAAAAGTCGGCTGATGGGTTTATTGCTGATAAAAACACCGTAGAAAAACAGGCTTCCATAGCAGAACATAAAAATATAAGCAAAAACAAAGACGGATCCATAGGCAGTGCCCATCAGTTCAGCCCAGGATGAAACCCCTGGTTGGACCATATTTGGGCCAAATATGAGAAAAAGCAAAAGAATAAAAAACAGGAAAAAGAAAGTATCGAGAATAACGGTATAAAGTACAATCATGGTAGTTCTGCCCGGTGGTAATTTTTCCTGAGAGAGTGCAAAAAGTGCTACGGCCGATCCCCCCACACTGGTAGGCGTTACAGCAGAGCTGAACTCCCAAACCATAATCATCTCGAAACATTTTTTCCAACTAAAAAAATTATTGGTAACGATTCTAAGGCGTGTCATGTATGAGAGGTGACGGCCAAACATGAAAACTACGGCCATCCCAAGCCAAAAAAACAGGCCGCCTGTCCATTGAATTTTATTGAATTCCTCCCATTTGAATTCTTTAACAAACATATAAATTACCACTGCCAATCCTATTACAACGGCAATAGCAATACGGGAAGGGCTAATTGACTTTAATGCTTTGCTAAAGTCGGGATCTTCGTTGTTGAGTGTGTGACGTTCTGCGTGAGGATCCAAATGGTGTTTTTGATCAGACATGCTGAAATTTATCGAATGTTTAAAAAATAGTCAATTTGTGTTATTCCAATTCCAGTTCAATCTGTTGAATTTCTTCAACCGGCGGAGCTGCTATAAGAACAAAATCATTACAGTTTACAGAATTGATCACAATGGAAAAGATTTCCTGTTGCAGCAAATCGAGTAAAGCCAAAAAGGTAAAAATAGCATGCATGCGATTTTCACAGGAGGATAACAGCATTTTAGCATCAACTGTTTTATTTTCAAAAATAAAGGCCACTAAAAATTCTCTTCTTTCCTCCAATGTGTAGTTGTAATGCACTACAGTATGGACAATTCTTTCCTCCTTATTGTTAAACCTTTGAAGAATATCCTGATAAGTTTTCAGGAGTCTGAAAAGTGTCAGATTTTCAAGCTCGGCATCAGCCATTGCCTGATTGGCAATGACCTGCAGTTCGACCAGAATATTGCCGCGATGTGTTTTTTTCTGACGATCATCCTCCAAAAGTTGAAGATCTGCAAAAATTTCTTTGTAACTCTTGTACTCCAGCAGTTTCTGAACGAGCTCCTGACGGGGGTCAATTTCATTCCCCTGCTCATCAAGATCCTTACGTGGCAGCAACATCTTAGCTTTAATTCGCATGAGGGTAGCAGCAACAAGAATAAACTCACCGGCTACATCAATATTCAGATTTTCCAAATGCCGTATATAGTCCAAAAAATCATTGGTTATTTTCGCTACAGGTATATCATAAATATCCAATTCGTCGCGTTCAATGAAAAAAAGCAATAAATCAAAAGGGCCCTCAAATTGTGGAAGCTTTATGTTATAAGTCAAAGTATTGAAAGTTTTTATTATTTTTGCAGAGACTTGAACGACAAATTTAAGAAAAAATCGAATATTTGAGATCTTATTCAGTTTTTAGCAAGAAATTCTTTTAACCCTTGTAACTTTGGTGGATGGAAAATCAGGAAGAATGGCCCGAACTGAAGGCCCAAATTGATAAACAGCGTTTACCTAAACACATAGCTATAATCATGGACGGTAATGGCCGTTGGGCTCAGCAGCATGGTATGGCTCGAGTATTCGGGCATCAGAGCGGTGTTAAATCTGTTCGTGAAGTCACTGAAGCTGCTGCCGAAATCGGTATAAATTTTTTGACACTTTACGCCTTCTCCACAGAAAATTGGAACAGGCCTGATGAGGAAGTTACAGCATTGATGACCTTGCTTGTCAAAACAATTCAAGCCGAATTGCCCACACTCAACAAAAATAATATCAGACTGCAATCAATTGGTGATTTGTCAACTTTACCTGATGCTACTCGCCTTGAGTTATTTGATGCAATAGATAAAACCAAGGATAATAGCCGTATGACTCTGATTTTGGCATTGAGTTACAGCGCAAAATGGGAGATAGTTGAAGCGATTAAAAATATATCACGAAAGGTAACTACAGGTAGTTTAAACATTGATGATATAAGCGATGAACTGGTATCGTCTGAATTGGCCACTAGAGATATTCCTGATCCTGAATTGCTAATTCGTACTGGAGGAGAAACCAGGATAAGTAATTTTCTGCT
>JBIKQC010000125.1:0-9819 GCA_044349855.1 Saprospira sp. | reverse complement strand
CAATGCGGTATGCATGAGCAACCCTTCATTTCTTAAATCAGGAATGTACAGTTTCAAAGGAAGCAATTTATAACTGTCACCAAATGACTCAGCTATCTTATCGGCTAATTTAAGTTGAGATTTTTCCAAATAATATGGCGTTGCCCTTGTCCTTTTTTCTACCAGAAATTCACGTGCATTTTCTGAGTCAACAACAGTTAATACCTTAAAGAAGTCCTCTTTAATTTTGTCCATGAATTGCATAAGGGCAATCACTTCCTCCCTACTCAGAACGGCTTCATTCTTTACTATTTTGGCAACTCCTGTTTCTCTTGACTTGAATGGTTTATTATTCAGAAATGGCAATACTTCCGGAGCAGCGGTATAGTAATCACTGATAGTTTTTACAGCCTTTCTGAGATCTTTATAGTTATCCATTTCCTGCATAGCAGTATGATAACAGAGCTGTGCAGAACTGACAAAGCCAACTTCTTTATCTATATAAACATAGCGCCCATTTATAATAGGTTTTGGTGCTTTAGATAGCAGACAGTATTTTTCAACACTATTGTAAAAAGCACTAATGTTTTTTAGAGTTTCTGTATCAGAAATAATATTTTCCCATTTCTCTACAATAATATTATTAAAAATATCGGATTCATTGCTTAGGAATGAAATTAAAATTTCACTGTCTTCAGATTTTTTTATCTGATAAGGCTTAAGCCAGGGTTCAACCTCTAAAGTTGACGGAATAAGATTAGACAGAACCGTTTTATCTCCTTTATTATTTTCAAAGAGTTCCAACTTTTGAAGTTCTATCGGTGTAAGTACAGATTTCAAAAGTCCAAACAAAGCAGTTTTTTCGGCTGAAGAAAAAATCAATTCTTTGGCATTTTTCAGCAAATCAGATAGTGTAGTTTTCCATTCTTTGGAGACAGTTGTTGCCATTATACGAAGCGGGTCCATCGCAAAATATTCCAATGAAATTGGGTGCGGCAATTGCAATTCTGCTGCCTTTTGAAAGGCAGAACGAAGTGACTTATAGTCTGTAACTTCAGATAGTGTCTTATAGTAGAATACTGCTTTTGGCTCTATAAATCCGGTTACAGCATCAACATAAACAGTTTTTGCATCAACAGGCTTTGCCATACCCGGTTTCAAACGATAATACTGAAGCACCCTTTCGTAAAATGCCTTTATAGTCTCGTCATCTTTGAGCGTACTGTGTTTAACCAGATTGTTCCATTGTGGCGAAATGATAAATTCATACAGCTCCCAACTGTCAGCCTGAGTGTAATAAGGATGCAACACTTCTGCATCTTCCGATTTATTAATTTTGAAGTCCTCTAACCAAGGTTCAACTTTAGCTGTTGGCGACAAAAGACTTTGTAAAGGAACCACCAAACCGTAGCCGTTTGAAAAAAGTGCCAGTTTACGAAGCTCATCTGCTCGAATACCATTAAGTTTTGACATGAATTCAAACAAGCGGTGCTTCTGTTTTGCACTTAAATTGGCTGATACAGTCCTTTCTGAAATTTTCAGAAATAGAGAACGGTCACTGCTCAAATAGTCCAATTGCTTTTCCAGATGCTTCAAAATTACTGCATAATCCTGTATATTAAATTCCAAAACACCAAAACCCATGGCCTTAATTTCCTCTTTATATGGCATAAGGCGCTCACTCATCAGAAAAACATTTGTTTGACTCTGAAGATCTTTTATTGAAAAATATTGCAGATTCCCTTTGTTGTCAGAAAAGCGGAAACATTTGACATATTGAAATTTCTCCAAAAATGCCGAGTCAAATTCAATAGTTTTAAGTTCAGAAACAAATACAGCATACTCTGATGCAGATAAATGTTCCAATAAGTTATCCACCAGTTGTGGACCTGCTTCCATTATCAATTCTTTAAGTCCCCAGCGGCGAAGCCCCAATTTAGCGTTATTAACCGCCTCATTCATGATGTCTCTGTCTTTGTCAAGATCAGTCCAAAAAAACCACTCTTTGCCAATGCCAAGACTCATCGGATCTATATTCAATCGGGTGTCTTTGACAACGACCAAATCCTTCAGATAAAAATTCTTCTTATGTGTCGGAATGGCTGAACGCACAAATTCCAACATTGGATTATAAAGGTGATTATTAATCAGATCAGCATCATACTCATCAGATTTGTCCGATAAAATAAGTGCTTTGTAAATGAGGGCAAACTTAGAAAAGTTTTCCTGTTTGTATTTTGCCAGATTCTTTTTCAGTGTTTTAGCAATAAAACGAAAAGACTCAATATTGGCCTCACCCTGATCATCCAGGCGGGTACGGTCAGTAATTTTCGCAAAAGAGGTAGCATGTATGAAATAAGCCATATTATGCCTTTCATTGCGCATGGGAAAAAACTGATAAATATTTGGAGATCTTTTCAGCTGCTTCATCTGTTCAAAATCTTTGGGAAAGCCCAAAGCAATATCTATCGGACAGGAAGGAAATTCAGGATCAATCCGCATAAAGTCCTCTGTCCCGGGTTGAACACTGAATTTTTCGAAATCAATACCGTATTTTTCCACAATAGTGTCCTGCAAAACAACTTTTTCAAGTGTTTTTAAAGTGTTCATGGAATAACCGATTCCTGACTGAATATTCAGCAATGATTCTTTGAGTTTTTCATGCTTTTTGGGACCAAACTTTAAGAAAAATAAAGAGCCCTGCGGCATCGTCAGTTTCTCCAGTTTATCGCGGTGTTTATTCATAAAACCTACCAGATCACTCAATTCTTCCTGAGAAAAAAGTTCTTTGTTCTGATAGTCAAGATCCTTTACTTTTTCGCCCAATCCAACCGGGAAACAGGCTAAAATAATTTTAAGCAGCCAGGCACTGTCATTACCATCTATTTTATTATCATCAGTATTAACAGCAGCTCCTTTATAATCAAAAAGTTCTTTGAACTGTTTACTGTTATGCCAACTGTATAACAGCGGTCCGGCCAATTGATTTAATAATTCATCGGCTCCATCAGATTTGCCCATAAGGCGATAAGCCAACTTAAAACCAATCCCGTAACGACCTATTTTACCGCAATTCTCAGCCTTTGATTTATCGGATTTTGTTCCCTGAAATGAGTTTAGCAATGCCTTTAAATCTTTATCGGTAAATGGCTTGCCGTTATTTAGCACCATGAAAAAGTTCTCATCGTAAATAACTGCACATTCTGTAGACTGACTGTCTGCAGCATTCTGTAAAAATTCGTAAATTGCCTGCTCGTCCTGTGCATTTTGAAGTTTAGGAGTAAGGTCAGCTTTAATATTGTCTACAATACCATTGACCATGCGGTAAAATCCGAAGAGTTTTCCATCATGAACACTACCTATAAAGTTTTCGTCCCAGTCAGACATTTTATAACCTTCCTGATTGCGCCAAAGGGTTCTGAACTGCTGTATATTTTTAGTACGCATGCTATTTTGGTATAGTTTATTTTTCTGTGAGCAATTATTGCAAATTACCTATTGAATATCAATTAAATACATAGAATTACATCGAAGTAAGTATTGATTTCGGATACAAATCTAATACTTTTTGTTGCAAAGTCAAATAAAAACCTAAAAAAGAAAACAAATTGTTGTAAAAATATTTTTTAAAGTTAGACCTTTTGTATTATAATTGCAATTCGTAACTGATATTTTTCCTAAAAAACCGATACTAATGAAAGAAAAGATAACTGCTGCCCTCAAAAATCTTCAAGATAGAATTTGCAGCGGGCTCGAAGAAATGGATGGCTTGGCGCTGTTTAAAGAAGAAATTTGGGAAAGACCCGGCGGGGGTGGCGGCCGCACAAGAGTTATTCAGAATGGCAATGTTCTTGTTAAAGGCGGAGTTAATTTTTCTGCAGTTGAAGGTCCAATGCCTGCAGAATTAATAAAAACATCCTTGGGAATCGACCCGAAAGATGCTCCCGTTGGTCTCAGTTTTTATGCAACCGGAGTATCTATAGTAATACATCCCCACAGTCCTATGCTGCCAATAACGCATATGAATGTCAGGTATTTTGAAATGAGCAATGGAAAATGGTGGTTCGGCGGTGGTATTGACCTAACTCCTCATTATGTAATCCCTGCATTGGCAAAGGATTTCCACCAAAGAATGAAGGCTGTCTGCGATAAATTCCATCCCGAATTTTACGAACGTTTTAAAAGCTGGTGTGACGATTATTTTTTCATCAGACACCGCAATGAAACCCGCGGAATTGGCGGTATTTTCTTCGATCACCTGAATTTGGAGACTGGGATAACACTCAGTAAAGAAGAATTACTGAATTTCATCATTGCCGTTGGCGATACTTTTGTCCCAGCTTATAATTATCAGGTATCACAATGTATTAATCTGCCTTACGGAGAAAGAGAATTAAAATGGCAGGAATTGAGACGAAGCCGTTACGTTGAGTTTAATTTGGTTTGGGATCGCGGGACAAAATTTGGACTTCAGACAGAAGGTCGAACAGAATCCATTTTAATGAGTATGCCGCCTACAGCTGCATGGGAATATAATTATACGCCCGATGAAGGAAGTCCCGAGGCTGAAACTTTGAAATATCTTGTTAAAGGAATTAACTGGATCGAATTTTGACCCAAGAACCAAATAATGCAATGAAAAAAAATTGCAATCTTTAACAAAGAGTTTTAAAGGTCATGATAAGGTCATTATATTTCGAATTTTAATTTGAAAAAGTATAAAGGTCAAAGAACATAAGCATTGTAGCTTTTCAATAATTGTATGCAGGCCTTTTAACTGAACTGATTAAAATCACTGTCTTTTTGGTTGATTTTAATTAGTTAAAACTTTTTATTTTAGTTTTTTTTGACATCAAAACCAAATACTCATGATTAAACCTTTTACGCTTATCACGCTGTCGCTTTTATGCGTTTCCATATCAGTTAAGGCGCAATATAAAATAGTCAGTTTTGACTATGAACGGGCTTCTTTCAATGAGAATCAGCCACTGCCGGCAGAGACCCATATTCTTATACAAAGTTCTATACCTGACAATATCACTTATGTTGAACTTTTTGCCTACGAGGCAAAGGGTAAAGAAGATAGAAATCCGAGTATAGTTGTGGCCTGGAAAAGACCTATTGATAAAGAAGTCGATAAATTTAGTCTGCCTATGCATTATAAATTGCGGGGGAATAGTGATTATGACTTCAAAGTAAACTATTATTCGCCAATTTCCGAGGAAGAAAAATCTATTATGAAAGAACAGATGCACAAACAATTGGACGATTATATAGAACAAAAGATAGTACCCTCAAAAAGCCATATCCAACTCAGTGATAATTACAAGCATATTTTAGCAGACCTGAATCAAATGGTCAAAAAAAATCTAGAAAATTACCGCAGCAGAACGGCTATTGAATTTGAAGGATTTTCTGATCTGATAAAAAATAACCTGCATCATCTAGGCAAAACTAACCTAAGATCCGGCCGTTTTCTTTTTATTGGAAAAACAAAGGATGAGGCCAAAGATGAGTATAGAAAAAAGCTAATTGAAGGGATCAAAAGTCAGATTCACAATGAATTGGATTTGTATTTGAATGTAGAATTGGCCAAATTGACAGACAGTCGCTATATCAATGATTATGCTACCGAAAAAATTAGGCGTACAATAGCTATACAAGGCGGATACGGCGGTGTTTATGCTGACGGTAATTTCAGCAGTCTTACTTTGGGAAATGGCCCTTACTTCGGTTTAGCATTCCCCTTGGGCCGTAGGGCTTTTACACCTAAAATAATCAGCAATACTTCTATTTGTTTTGGAGCATATCTTACAAATTTTAAAGGCATTGGTCTAAACAATGGAAATATCAGCGGACCTATCTTCAAAAGGCCTACTTATGTAGGTTTGAGTTATAAAGTTTATCAGTTTATTCAATTGAATGCGGGGGCAACTTTTTTGGAGGATGCATCAACCGCTGGTCAGTTCAATGGAATTGGTACAAGAATATATATTCGTCCTAATATCGGTCTGAGCATACAATTCCAATTTTGGGCAGACCTTAGCCGTTAATAGTTAAACTTATTGGAATATGCGTTTTTTTTAACTACTAATCAAAGTCCATGTACTTTATATGTTTTTTTTTTAAATTATATATGTTTTTATGTTTAATGTAAATATATTTATATATATATGTATAAGATTAAATTCATTTTGTAATTAATTTAAAAACAAACTACTATGAAAAAATTAATTTTATTAATGTTATTATTAACATTTACTACTATTTCCGTTTTTGCTAATTGTGTTATACGTAGCAAGTCTGGAAAATATTATTGGTTTGAGGGGTTAAATTGTGAACGTGATTTCATAATAAGAGAAGGTGAATCTTGTTGGAATGTTGCATCACCTCCCTCCCCTAAAAACACAATAACAGCAATTGAGGTTAGAAATATTGAGAATGAGGATGTTCTATTTGTAAAGGTCAATGGAGTATGGGAAGAAGTGAGTGCAGTTAGTTCTGAGTTTGTTTTACCAAGTACAGAAGATTGCTATGAAACATATAGCTTATAAATCACTTCTTACCATATTTATTTTTTTCTTTAGTTACGGCATTGTTTTTTCTGGAACATGGATAAAATCAATATCGGGAAAATGGTTTTACGTAGATGAGTATGTTAACCTAATGTATTTTGATACAATAAAAGCACCTTCCGATATTTACCATGGGTTATCTATTCCATTGAATACACAGACAGAAACCCTAAAATATTTACCCATGATATTAGAAAATATTAACGGTACAGAACTTTGGGTTTACAATAATTTAGATTCAATTTTTATAGGAAATATTTCTGAAAGTGGAAAAAGTTTTTTTCTATCTAACCTTTCATTAGAATTTCTACCTGCCCGAAAAATAAAACACCTACTAAAAAGGAATAATGATGGTAATTACGAACTATTTGACGCAGAAAACAAAGAGTATATAATTACTCTTTCTGAAGAAGGGATGATGAAATATAAGTCAAGAGATGATGTCATTATTATGACATTGGAATAAAACTTAGTAGATTTTATACCATAATTATATGGTACAAGGAAAATTAATTTACATTTAGGCGCAGATATCTGCGCCTTTTGTTATTTATTATTTGGGAATCTCTATAAAGTATTTTACTTTCGAACTGTAATAATTTTAAATCCTGCCAACAGGCAAATTAATCCAAGAAAATTACTTATGGAATTAAGTATCTTCCAAAAAACTAAAATCCTGGCTACGCTGGGTCCAGCTTCCAACAATTACAATACAATTTTGGAATTGGTAAAAGTTGGCGTCGATGCCTTTCGTCTGAACTTTTCACACGGCTCTCATGCCGATCATCAGCAGGTTTTTGATTACATTCAATATGTAAATAAAAAGTACAATACAAATGTTTCCACTTTGGCCGATTTGCAGGGTCCAAAATTGCGCGTTGGTGAAATTGAAGGCGGTAAAATGCCGCTGCATAAAGGTGATCTCCTTGTGTTTACCAATGAACTTTGCGTCGGAAATGCCGAGAAAATCTACATGAGCTATCCTGAGTTTGCAAAAGATGTCTGTGTTGGTGAAAAGGTTTTGGTGGATGACGGAAAGGTTGAACTTTTGGTCCGTGAAACAAATGGCATGGACAAAGTGATTTTGGAGGTTCTTTATGGTGATGTCCTATCGTCTCGCAAAGGCGTAAATCTACCGGATACCAACGTTTCTCTGCCTTCACTGACTGAAAAGGACTTGATAGATCTGGAATTTATCCTCACTTTACCGTTCAACTGGATTGCACTCTCTTTTGTCAGAACAGCAAATGACATACATGAACTTCGTCAGCGCCTTTTGGATGCAAATCATCATGCACGAATCATCGCTAAAATTGAAAAGCCGGATGCAATCAAAAACATTGACAGCATCATAGATGCAACAGACGGTGTCATGATTGCCCGCGGTGACTTGGGTGTTGAAACTCCAATGGAACGCCTGCCGATGCTTCAAAAAATGATTATCAAAAAATGTCTGAACAAAGCAAAACCTGTTATTGTTGCGACACAGATGATGGACAGTATGATCAAGAACCCATCTCCTACCCGTGCAGAAATCATTGACGTAGCGAACGCAGTTATTGACGGAGCAGATACAGTCATGCTGAGTGCAGAAACTGCCGCAGGTGATCACCCTGTAAAAGTTGTTGAGGCGATGCGCCGTATCATTCACGAGGCCGAAAAAACAGAGACCATTTATAATCGGGGACTGCTTCCAAGCAAAGAATCAGAATCATATCTTTCAGATGCGGTCTGTTATCTTTCCTGCAATTTAGCTCAACAGGTTGATGCTAAAATGATTTTGGGCATGACTAAGTCAGGTTATACCGGTTTTATGGTATCCAGTTTTCGACCAAAGGCTGATATTATAATCTTCTCTTCCGATCATAATTTGCTAAAATCCTTAAATATGGTTTGGGGCATCCGTGGTTTTTATTACGATAAATATACAAGTACCGATGACACTATAGCAGATGTAATTGAGATTCTCAAAGATGCAAAACTTTTACATTCAGGTGATATTGTTATAAATACAGGCTCTATGCCATTGCATGAACGCAAAAAAACAAATATGCTGAAAGTAACTGTTGTTAAATAAAATAAAACAGACATGAGATTTGAATTATTTCAAATCTCATGTCAATTATCTCGAATCTGATATGTGGAATTTAAACGGCAAAAAAGCCCTGATTACCGGTGCTACCAAAGGAATTGGCAGAGCAATTGCTGAAGAATTTATGAATTTGGGCGCAGAGGTTTGGATTACAGCTCGTACTAAAGATGATGTAGATGCAATGGTTGCCGAATTCAGGGAAAAAGGTTTCAATATTTACGGTACTGCTGCTGATATTTCTGTTTCAGAAGGACGGATGGAACTCCTGCGCGAGCTTGAATTTCAATGGGGTAAACTGGACATGCTAATTAATAATGCCGGTATAAATATCCGAAAATCAACTTTGGAATATGGCACCGATGATTTTGACCGTATCATGAAAGTAAACATGGAATCGGTTTGGGAAATGTCAAGACTTTGTTATCCCTTCCTATTGGAAACTAAAGGCTCTGTTGTCAACATCAGCTCTACAGCTTCTCAAAGAATTGTAAGAACCTCAACAGCAGCCTATGCTATGAGTAAAGCAGCTGTTGAACAGCTAACCCGCTTCCTGGCAGTGGAATGGGGAAGCCACAACATCAGGGTAAATGCAATTATGCCATGGTACACCGCTACGCCTTTGGCAGAACAGGTATTAAAAGATCCTGAGAAAAAAGAAAGAATTTTAGAAAGAACCCCGTTGCTGCGTATTGGGAAACCGGAAGAAGTAGCGAGAGCTGTTGCTTTTCTCTGTATGCCTGCAGCTTCCTACATTACAGGAGTATGTCTGCCGGTTGACGGTGGATTTATGGCTTTGGGTCTCTAGACCATTTTAATACTGTCTTTTATTTAATTCTTTTTGTTTTGCTTCTACTTCCTTATCAAAAAAAAGTACGCCAATCTTTTCCAAAATGCGTTTCAATATCTTTTAATTAAGCTTTTGAGCTTTCTACTCCCTCCTGAATACCTAAACCGTTTGGCTTACAAGCCAACAAAAGCTGCTCATAAATATCCCTTAGCGTGATAAAAGATTACCGTACTGTTTAAAAAAATATGATGACGCTCGATATAAATAGCAGTTTGAACTTGAAATATAACATTATGGGTAAAAATTAAAAAGACTGTAGCACCGAAATGTAATTTCACATAACATGATTTAACAATAATTTCTGTTAAAGTAAACTTGTTGCAAAT
>JBIKQC010000571.1:0-2821 GCA_044349855.1 Saprospira sp. | reverse complement strand
AAAAAACTGGTACAACGGTTACAGCTTTAATAAAGAAGTGAATCATACTGTCTATAATTCGGATATGGTTTTGTACTTTTTGGATGCATTCAAACATGAACAAAAATATCCTCAGCAAATGCTCGATCCCAATATCATGCCCGATTATGGTAAGCTGATGCGTTTATTTGAACTGGCGAATTACAGGGATAATATTTCTGTTTTGGAGGAAATATTACAAAAAGGTCAGATTAGTAGTGATCAGATATTTCAATTTTCATTCGAACAGGAATTCGACCGTACTGCCTTTGTCAATCTTTTGTACTATCTGGGAAATCTTACTTTGAATGGGGTCGATGAATATGATTTGCCCATTTTTGTCATTCCAAATTATGTCATCAAAGAACTTTACTGGAAATATTTTGCACACGTGCTGCAAAAAGAAGCCAATCTGCCTTACTAGAGCAATAATGTGATGCTTGGCCTGCGCAGTGCAGTTGCTGGCAATATAGGCCCCTTACTGTAATTAATTGAAAAATTGCTTCAAAAACTGTCGAATCGTGATTTTCAAAGGTTCGATGAAAAATACGTCAAGGCTATACTGCTTGCTTACATTCATCAGTCGAGGTTTTATTACGCCCGCACAGAAAGAGAAATCGCAAACGACGGATACATCGACATCGAATTATTGCAACATCCGGCCAATTATGGAAAAATTCAGCAATATGTCATCGAACTGAAATACCTGAAACAAAGTGAGGAAGACAAACTGCAAGCAACTATGATCGCTGCAAAGAATCAATTAAAATTTTATGTCGAAAAGGATGCAGAGCTTCAAAGCCTAAAGCTTCTAAAAGCTGTCGCAATTGTAGTAGTGAAGGATAAAATTTATTGGGAGACTCTAGACTGATAGTCAGAGATTTTTAGACATCAGACTATAAGCTTTGTCTTCTGTTTTTGATTTCTGCATCTAGATAGGGTATCAGTCTCATTTGCTGTTCTCGATAAGCAGATGCTAAAGTATCGGTCTTGACAAAGACAGTATTTTTAAAATTTACCAAAAGTTATAATTGTAATTATAGAAATGTTGTTATTTTAGCATTTCTATAATTACAAATACAGAAAAAATGGTTCAGATACCCCCAAGCATAGCAAGGCCACTTTATTTAAACAGAGTAAGACCCTTTATCGGCAAACAGTTAATAAAGGTATTTATTGGGCAAAGAAGGGTCGGGAAAAGTTATCTTTTATTCCAGATAATGGAACTAATAAGAATGGAAGATGAAGAAGCCCCAATGATTTATATCAACAAAGAAGATTTGAATTTCAGTAGCATTCAAAATGCTGATGACCTAAATCGCTATGTTCAGGAAAAATTTGAAGAGGGCAAAAAAAATTATCTCTTCATTGATGAAATTCAAGATATTAAATATTTTGAAAGGGCATTGAGATCCCTTGTTTTAAATCCTGATTTGGATATTTATTGCACAGGTAGCAATGCAAATCTTTTATCATCGGATATTGCAGGAAATTTGAGTGGAAGAACAATTGAAATTGAAGTTTTTAGTTTGAATTACAGTGAATTCCTTGTTTTTCATAAACTAAATGATTCTGAGGAAGCCTTGGAAAAGTATTTACAGTTTGGAGGATTGCCCTATCTGAAACATCTTGTACTTGAAGAGGAAATTATTTATGAGTATTTAAAAAACATTTATTCCACTGTAGTTTATCGCGATGTTATCAATCGTTTTAGGCTAAGGAATACAATTTTTTTGGAGCAGCTGGTGCTGTTTCTTGCTTCTAATATAGGATCAATGTTTTCGGCTAAAAAAATCAGTGATTATTTAAAATCTCAAAAAACAAATATTCCGCCCAATCAGGTTCAAACCTATATAGGTCATTTAGTGAATGCTTTTCTCATTCACAAGGTACCACGCTATGACATTGAAGGCAAAAAAGTCTTTGAAATTGGAGAAAAATACTATTTTGAAAATCTTGGGATAAGAAACGCACTTTGGGGTTACCGCTTACAAGACGCTGGAAAAATCATTGAAAATACAGTATACAATCATTTGATTTCGATAGGATATAAGGTTAAAGTTGGCATATCGGGTGAGAATGAAATTGACTTTGTTGCTGAAAAACAAGGAGAAAAAATTTATGTACAAGTTACCTTATTTCTCCTTGAGCAGAAAACAATTGACAGAGAATTTGGCAATCTATTGAAAATCAATGACAATTACCCTAAAATGCTTGTTTGCAGGAATGCATACAATGGCAATACTTACGAGGGAATACAGGTATTTGATTTGAGAAAATTCTTATATAATTTTAAAGGCTAGATTTGCTAATTAGCCCAAATTTATTGTATTTGATTTGTTTGTAAATAATTTAAGAGAGCTATCTACAATTTTTTCAAAATCTGCTTCACCAAGCCCGGGCCCTCATACACAAAACCCGTATAAACCTGTACCAAATCTGCTCCTGCAGCGAATTTTTCCAGTGCATCTTCGGCACAGTGTATGCCGCCAACGGCGATGAGAAGGAAGGCTTTGCCCGATTTTTCTGTCAGATAGCGGATGACTTCGGTTGAACGTTTGCTGATCGCTTTGCCGCTCAGTCCGCCGTTTCCGATAGTTTTGAGTTTTTCGGCATCTGTTTTTAGACCAGAACGGGTCGTGCTTGTATTGGTGGCAATAATGCCGTCGATTTTTGTCTGTTTCACCAGTTCGATTACCTCGTCGAGCTGTGAATCGTTGAGGTCGGGGGTGATTTTCAGTAGTCTCAAAGAACCGTAAAGAAACACCCATTTACTTTACAAGAACACCATTTTTATAAGTAT
>JBIKQC010000570.1:0-2832 GCA_044349855.1 Saprospira sp. | reverse complement strand
TGAATATGATTTTCATAAGTTATTCTCCGGAACCTAATCCTGAGCAGGTGGTAAAGTTAGACAGTTTGCATTATTTGGTTTTGTCGGTTTGTGGCATTTCAATTCTGACCGGCTGGCTTTTTATGCTTTAATCCAGTAAATCTGACAATAAAAAAGAGGTTGTTTCCCGCTGGAGCAACCTCTTTGCATTTAACTGATAGTTATTTCGGTATTTGGTAAAAGCCGTTTTAAATCATTTAGATTTTCTTCATCTATCGTTTTTGGTAAGCCCAAAAAAGTTAAGGTTGGAGCCAGATTAGCTATGCTCCCCGGTAGTTTTTTCAATTGATTGCTGTACATTAACAGTTTTTCCAATGATTTTAGTTCGCCAATTTCTTCAGGTAATTCTGTCAGGTAATTTTCTGTAAGATTCAGAATTTTAAGATTTGACAATTTACCTATTTCTTTAGGAATCGATTTTAGTTCATTGTTCACCAAGCTGCATATCTCCAAATTTTTAAGTTTGCCAATTTCAGCCGGCAGGTATCTGAGTTCGTTATGATCGAGGTTGAGTGCTTTTAAAGGCTTCAAATAGGCAATTTCAGCAGAAAGTTCTTCCAGTCTGTTATTGCCGAAATCCAATATTTCCAACGATTTCAGCAGGAGGATTTCTTTGGGAATGAATTGGAAAATATTGCTGTTGAAATTCAATTCTTTCAATGCATCCAATTCCACAAATGAAATTGGCAGTTCATCCAACAGATTACTGTTAAAGTAAGCTTTTGTCAATGATTTAAGATTGCCGATGTTTTGGGGTAAATCTATCAGCTTGGTTGAAACGGCATGAATCTCAGTTAAGTTTTTAAAATGACAGAGGGCTTCCGGCAAACTGAGCCATTCTTTGGCATTTACCTGCCAATTTTCAACCTTATCCAAAAGTTTATCAAACTCCATTTCTACACAAATAGCCAGAATGTCTGCATTATAAACAAGTCTTGTATATACTGCCTGATTTTTTCTGGGTACCCATTTGTAACTTTTCATGATACTGATGGCAATACGGTGATTGGCCGAATCGGGGCTTTCTAAAAGTTCAAGAAGTTCTGAATAGTGTTTCATATAAAAGTGATAAGGTCAAACAAAGCCGAAAAACTGCTTCTGCCCAATAAAAATAACAGTTTATCTCAATAAGACAAAAAAACGCAGCACCTTTCGACACTGCGTTTCTCTATATTAAGATTGGTAGGAATTTCCTCCGCCCAATTATTTAGCTTTTCTAAAGCATTTCAACAATAATGGCAGAAGCGCCGCCACCGCCGTTACAGATAGAAGCCATACCGCGTTTCCCGCCTTTGTGTTTGAGGACAGTAAGTAGGGTGATGACTACACGGCAGCCGGACATTCCGAGTGGATGACCCATTGCTACCGCACCACCAAATGCATTGATTTTATCGTGTGAAATTCCGAGTTCTTTCATGTTGGCTAAGGCAACAACAGAAAAAGCTTCGTTGATTTCAAAAAAGTCGATTTCAGAAAGGCTCAAACCTGCTTTGTCCAATGCTTTTTTCATAGCCATGGCCGGAGTAGTGGTGAACCAAACAGGTTCCTGAGAAGCATCTGCAAAACTTACAATTTTAGCAATCGGTTTTAGGCCCAATGCTTCGCATTTTTCTTTGCTCATCAGAATCATGGCAGCAGCGCCGTCGTTGATTTTAGAAGCATTGATAGCAGTTACAGTTCCGTCTTTTTTGAATACGGCACGACCTTTTTGAACACTGGCCAAATCGGTAATGCGAGTGTTATCAACCTCTTCATCGCGGCTTACTGTTACAGTGCCTTTAGGACCTGCAATTTCTATAGACGTCAATTCATCGTTGAAATATCCATTTGCATAAGAATCGCGGGCACGTTCGTAAGAACTGAGTGCATAAGCATCCTGTTCGTCTTTGCTGATGTTTTTGCCTTCGGCACAAACTTCTCCGCAAACACCCATCATGTCTCCGCTGTAAGGATCCTGAAGTCCGTCACGGACAATTGCGTCTAAGATCTGACCGTTACCGTATTTGATACCTGTACGTCCTGTCGGAAGATAATGAGGCGCATTGCTCATGCTCTCCATACCGCCGGCAAGTACAATGTCATTGTCACCCAACATGATAGACTGTGCGCCCAACATGATAGCTTTCATGCCTGAAGCACATACTTTATTTACTGTAGTACAAGGAGTCGCTGTAGAAAGTCCTGCGGCAAGAATCGCCTGTTTTGTAGGTGCCTGACCGACATTGGCCTGCAGTACATTGCCCATATAGGCTTCAGTAACCAAATCAGCACTGATGCCTGCACGCTCAACAGCCGCTTTGATAGCCGCCTTACCTAAATCAACAGCACTTAGACCGCTGAGTACGCCACCCAAATTTCCGATCGGAGTGCGGGCAACCGATACAATATATACTTCTTTCATTTTCAAAGTTTTACAGTTTTTTTGAAAAATATTGTTTGCTTTTCGCCTCAAAGATAGTGATTTTTTGCAATTTTGTTATTTATCAGAAGGCAGATTATCAGAAGGCAGATTATCAGACAGGCTCACTCCGTGGAGCTCGGCATAGCCTCGGTTCTCAGAAGTCAGATTATCAATTTATTCAACGCAGGCTGAAGCCCGCGGCTTCAAAGGTACCTGCTACTGAAGACTAAAGTCTTTCCTTCGCGGTTCTTTGCTTTTTTACTTGACAAGACTTAATATCTTAAAGAAAACCTTTATAAAACTTTGCGCACTTTGCGTTGATCCTTTTTTCTTTGAGGTTAGATTTCAGATCATGTGAAACGCAGGTTAAAACTAAAGTCTTTCCTTTGTTT
>JBIKQC010000124.1:0-9889 GCA_044349855.1 Saprospira sp. | reverse complement strand
CAGTTAAAAATTGTTCTGCAGTACTTATAAGTTGATGTTGTTTTTCTTCAGGCATTTTATCAAAGGTTTTAACGAGCATTCCCAATCTTGGATTTTGCAAAAAGAACCCCCTTTGTTTGTGCATAAATCTCCAAAATAAGCTGTCCCATATATTTTGCCAATCTCCTTTTTTGTAATCACTCATTTTCATTAAATAATTACTGCCGCTGATATAGGGTTTTGTGGCCATCAAGCCACCATCGGCAAATTGACTCATGCCATATACATTGGGCACCATCACCCAATCATAGGCATCAATGAAGAGCTCCATGAACCAGCGATAGACTTCATCAGGGTCAAATTCGCAGAGCAGCATGAAGTTTCCCAGCACCATAAGTCGTTCAATATGATGGCAATAACCGGATTCCAATACTTTTTTTATGGTACTGTCAATTGGTTCTATTCCGGTGCTGCCATTCCAGAATGATGCGGGAATTTTCCGGGTAAAACCCCAGTAATTTTTAGTCCTTTCCTCATTTCCCTTTAATTCGTAAACTGCTCTTATAAATTCTCTCCAACCGATTATTTGTCTGATGAAACCTTCCAAAGAATTGATTGGAATATCATGATCTGCGGCATACTGCAATGCCTCGTCAATAACATACTCCGGAGTCAGCAGTCCAACATTTAGCATGGGTGTTAATACACTATGATGCAGTATATTTTGACCTGAAACAATAGCATCTTCGTAAGCACCGAATTCGGCAAAACGAGTTTTAAAAAAAGTCTGCAGCCATTGTTGACTTTCCAGGAAGGTAGTTGGATAAATAAAATCCGAATTCAATTTTCCATAATTTTCCGGAAAATATTTTTCAGTGTAAACGATTGCTTCTCTATAAAAATTATTGGGATTCAAAAAATCAACTATTGGCGGGATCTTAGCTTTGGGGTATTTTAAACGGTTCTCGTCATCATAAGTCCATTTGCCGTCAATTGGCTTTTTATTCAGCATTAAAATATTTCTGCTTTGTCGTTGATATTTATAAAAATCAGTTTGAAACATACGTTTCTTATCCGAAAAATATTTTTTTATTTCAACGGATGAATTTATAAACAAAGGAGAGCTTTTTTTTACCGAGCTGAGTTGAAATTGCTTGCAGGCCTTATCAATTCGCTGTTCCAACCAATAGTCTGTGCTATCTATATACTCAAAATTATTTATGCCGTTTGACTTTAAATGAGGGATCAACTTTTTTATATCGGCCAAATCAGAGCCGGATTCAACATAAATGACCTTAATATTTTTTGATTGAAGATAGCTTTCATAAAACTTCATGCTAGACCTGTGAAAGGCAATTTTTTGTTTATGAAAATTGTACTGCTTAAAGAACAGATATTCTTCAATTAAATAAATGGTATCACAATTTGTAATCAGCTGATTATATTCAAACAGCTGATGCGGAAAAAGAAGTCCGATATTCATATTGATTGTTTGTTTGACCTGCACTTATCACTGCAATATTTCACCTCTTCCCAAACCTTTTCCCACTTCTTTCGCCAACTGAAAGGCCTTTTGCATACCGGGCAAATCTTGGAGGGCAAATCACGCTTTTTTATCTTTTGCATAATTTGATTTTTGAAAAAACATCAACTATTTAGCGCTTGCTAATTTTATTCATCGATACAGCCTTTTGTCGGCTGCATTTAAAACGGCTGATTTCCGGATTCCGCTTTTGTGCATGCTTTTGGCTTATGCCACTGTGCACCCTTTTTCGCCACAAATTAAAGCTGTTGCGTTTCAATTCCCTTCGCATCAATGCTATGACAGCCGTTTCGTTCAAACCAAATTGTATTTCAATGGCTTCAAATGGCGTGCGGTCTTCCCAAGCCATCTCAATAATTCTGTCGGTATCTTTTTGTTCCATTATAAATTGCTGACTAAAATATTTAACCCAATAAATTATCGACTTCTGATTAAAAAGAAAAAAAAGCCCAATATGTTTAAAGAAAGTATTGTATATTTTAAAATGATACTATTAAACCGCTGTTTTGAAAAACCAAAGAGAAGAACCTGCAACTTTAACCTTTCTTTTTCAATTTTTTAATATCTTCTTCCAATTCCATAAAACGCTGTTCTTTTTCCCGCGTTTTTTGGGCCAATTGGTATTTTTCAAATTCATCGCCTGATTTTTTGAGGGCCATTTCATGACTGATTTTACCAGCATGTGTAAGTAATTCCCGGCCATTGAGCTGCAGAATACTGTCGAGCCGATCAATCCAGTCTTTCATATACATTGGAGTTCTTTGTTGCGCCATAGTCTCAGCAAAAGCCAAATACTGCTCTACCAGCAAACCAAGTAATTTAATTTCGTCCTCCTCCAAATAATTTTTGGCAATACTGATATCTGATTTTTTTATTGGTACCTCATTTTTTTTATCAAAAGCCTGCATGCCTAACAGGGGCAGAGTTCCATCTGCTCTACGATACACCAATTCTGCGGCTGTTTGTTTACTTATAGCCCAAAGCAATTTATTTTGTACAACTTTGAAAAAATCAATCGTCTTTTCATCTTTTGGATCATAGTCGATACTCGTTGTATATATATCTTTAATTTTTTGATAAAAGAATTTTTCAGATACCCTGATCGCTCTAATCCTGTCCTGCAGTTCCGTAAAATAATTCATTGAACTGCCTGTCTTAAAACGATCATCATTCAAAGCAAAACCTTTGATTATGTATTCTTTCAGGCGTTGAGTAGCCCAAATGCGAAACTGAGTTCCCTGTGGAGATTTTACCCGATAGCCGACGGAAATAATGACATCCAAATTGTAATGATTAGTCTCATAGTTTTTACCGTCTGCAGCAGTTAACCGGAAATTCCGGACAACTGAATTTTCGTCCAATTCACCTTCTTTAAAAATATTGCCAATGTGTTCTGAAATAGTTCGTTTATCCTTTACAAATAAATTTGCCATTTGAGCCTGAGTTAACCAAACGGTTTCCTCTTCCAGGCGAACATCAATTTTGATATTGCCATCAGTATTTTGATATATTAATATTTCGCTGATCATTATTTTTATCTTTTGGGAAACATTTATTTGATTCAAATTTCAAATCACAGAAACAAATATATTCAAAAAAATCCAAAAAGTCAAGTTATTCAAAAGGGGAAATTATTCCAAGCTGCTTTTCTTTCAATAAATGGCCTCATTTTGTATATTTGTATTCATAATGCCAATCAAGGGTTGAAAAATCATATTCAAACATTATTGCATAACGCTGCCGCGGGCTCTTTTTTACTTTTGTCTTGATCTCGTCAAAAATGACGAGAACAAAAAATCAAGTCGGAACCAATGCATTTTTGGACTGTTGGGTCGTTCGGATGAACACCCAACAGCCCAAAACCAGAAGCTGCCAGACTATCCTTTAGCCTGATATTGATTGCTTTTTATTGAATTTTCAAGCTTTGCAGTGATTTCGGAAGGGCCGCTTCTATATGCTGGTGCTTCCGACAAATGAAACGGTGCCTGCGGCTCGTAATTTTTAGTGTTTTTATTATAAAATCTAATTTTTCCAAAAGATTGGAACCCTTGATTCGCATTAATATTAAAACCCGAACTCATGAAATACTTTTTTATACTTCTCTTATTTTTACTGACAACTCATATTGCAGCAGCCCAATTCACAAAAGCCGACACGCTTCGCGGACAATTGCGGCCCGAACGCACCTGCTACGATGTCAAATTTTATGATTTGGCGCTCGATCTGAACTTTGCAACAAAATATATCAAAGGATCAAATACTATTGTTTACGAGGTGGTTCGTGGTTTTAACATGCTGCAGATCGACCTTTTTTCCAATATGCAGATCGACAGTATTATTCATAGCGGACAAAAAACTAAATACCATCGTCAGTTCAATGCTGTTTTCGTAGATCTGGGCAATATGCAGGAAGAAGGCATCAGAGACAGTATCACAGTCTACTATCAGGGAAAACCGAAGGCGGCAGTGAACGCACCCTGGGATGGCGGTTTCACCTGGACATCCGACCTCAACGGCAAGCCCTGGCTTGGTGTATCCTGCGAAGGTATCGGTGCAAGCCTTTGGTGGCCAAACAAAGATCACCTTTCCGATGAGCCGGACAGTATGCGTATAACCTGTACGGTTCCTCAAGGAATGAACTGTATTTCAAATGGCGTTTTGAGAAGCAAAAAAATGTCAGGAACTTCTACTTTTGAATGGTTTGTCTCCTACCCTATCAATAATTACAATGTGACACTGAATGTGGGCGATTATGTCCACTTTTCCGACACCTTTGTTTCTAGAGTAGACGGAGAAAAACTGGCTATGGACTACTATGTGCTGCCTTACAATTTAAGTGCTGCAAAAAAACAATTCAAAGAGGCACAGGATGTTATGCGTATATTTGAAAAATATCTGGACAAATATCCTTTCTGGAATGACGGCTATGCTTTGGTGGAAACACCTTATCTGGGCATGGAGCATCAGGGAGCTATTGCTTATGGCAACAAATTTCTGCCCGGTTATTTGGGCCGGCATCCGACAGGTATGCCCGAAGATTTTATTATTCTGCATGAAACGGGTCATGAATGGTGGGGCAATAGCGTCAGCTGCAAAGATCATGGCGAAATGTGGATTCACGAATCTTTCTGTACCTATATGGAGGCGGTGTATATGGAGGAGAAATACGGCGCTGAGGCAGCTATCAGATACCTGAAATTTCATGGCGCTTATATAGAAAATCTAAATCCGATCATAGGGCCATTAGATGTTAATTTTGACTTCTCCGACTCCGATATGTATTACAAAGGTTCCATGCTGCTTCATACCCTGCGCAAAACAATCAACAATGACAGTTTATGGTGGGATATCATCAAGTCATTTTACATGAAACACAAGATCAAATCTGCAGTAACGCAGGATTTTATCGACATTGTCAACTCAAAAACAGCAACAGATTATACTTATTTTTTCGATCAGTACCTGAAATCTCCGGAATTGCCAATTCTTATTTATGAATATGTGAAGACCAAAAAAGGTGTATTAAAAATCCGATACAAATGGGAAACGCTAAGGAATGACTTTAAAATGCCTGTCTATATTAAAACAGACAGTGGTTTGATAAAATTGGAACCAACAACTGCAGCTTATAAAGAAACAGAAATTAAACTCAATAAAAACGGTTTAAAACCGGGCTTTCAATTTGGGCTGTACAGAAGGGCCGAATGGAAGAATAAGATTGCCGTTGAGCAGTTTTGGTAATTCACTTAAGCATATTTGCTAATGATTTTCTAACAAAATAAGCAGTCTATTTGAGCTATTGGTATCACTTAATTCTTTAGTTTTATGAATGTTGTAAAGTTCTAAACATCCGAAAATGATCAAAATGTCGATTTAATAAATTTTGCAGAGCGCGCTTTTTGCTTTTCAAAGCTAAGCTTAATAAAATAAACACCATCTGACAAATCACTTATATCCAGTCTATTGCTTCCGGAATCACCAATATCAGGTCCGAGAAGAAGCAAAACTATTTGAATTTAAAAGCGAAACTGCGGGCAGAATGAAATTCTCTTTAGAATTCTCTATCTTTGCAGTATAATAAGTTTAATAAAATCAATAGTATGATAAAAATTGGCGATGTAGTATTTGGCGAATTCCCATTACTGCTGGCTCCTATGGAAGACGTCAGTGATCCTCCTTTCCGTTTTCTATGCAAAGAAAACGGCTGTGATATGATGTATACAGAGTTTATTTCCTCTGAAGGTTTGATTCGCGATGCTATCAAAAGCCGAATGAAATTGGATATTTTCGATGAAGAAAGGCCAATTGGCATACAGATTTTTGGTGGCGATGAAGAAGCTATGGCATTGTCGTCTAAAATAGTTTCTGCAGTAAACCCGGATGTGATTGATATTAATTTTGGTTGCCCTGTCAAAAAAGTAGTTTGCAAGGGAGCAGGAGCAGGTGTGTTAAAAGATGTCGATCTGATGATTCGATTGACGAAGGCCGTTATCGACAGCACAGATTTGCCGGTAACTGTAAAAACCCGGTTGGGATGGGATGACAATTCCATCAATATTGACGAAGTGGCAGAACGGCTGCAGGACATTGGCGTAGCAGCTTTGAGTATTCATGCACGCACACGCGCCCAAATGTACAAGGGACATTCAGACTGGTCGCATATTGCCCGGGTGAAAAATAACCCAAGAATCACAATGCCCATTTTCGGAAACGGAGATATTGACAGTCCGCAAAAAGCAAAGCTTTTTCGAGATAAATTTGGCGTGGACGGCATCATGATCGGCCGTGCAGCAATCGGTTATCCTTGGATTTTCCGTGAGGTTAAACATTATTTTGCAACAGGCGAACTGCTGCCCCCTCCTACTTTGGAAGAACGTGTAGCTGCTGCTAGAAAACACCTGTTGCATTCCATCCGTTGGAAAGGGCCGTCATTGGGTATTGTGGAAATGCGCAGACATTATACCAATTATTTCCGGGGGATTCCCAATATCAAAGAATACAGAAAGGAATTGGTTACTTACCGGGAGATTGATGCCCTGTTGGAAGTTTTACAAAGAATTGAAACCAATTATGCTGGCTTTGTTTTTGAACACTATTATGGAATAACAGAAGCGGATGGGGGTAATTATTGTGATGGGTAATTAAGATTTAGAGACAAAAGATTTAGAGACTTAGAGACTTTTTTAGGAAGTAGTCAGATTTTAAAATGCAGATCAGTTAGAATCTAAAAATAATCATAACTAAAGCCACCGTCTCAGTTTGGTGCTCAAAAACCTGGCTAAAGCCAACGGTTTTTTCAAATTTAGACTTTATTTTACAACCTTACATTACCACAATTGTCTCTGCCTAAGACGAGATCATCACATCATTTCACCCATTTATAAAAAGCAAGACGATTTTTATATCTGTAAATCATGCGTTCCGGACCAAGACAGACCTGTTGCAAATCTTCAGTTGATGGCCCATAGCCGGACATCTCATATATTTCTTCTCTATAATTTTTCAGATGCATGCGGTGCAATTTCTGAGCCTTATCCATCCAAACAAGGTAGCGGTCAATTACCTGAAAATAGTTTATTTCGGTAATCAACAGCGTCTGAAAATAATTGCCAAAATTATCGAAGATCATAATACCGGTTTCCGGATCATTCAAAAAGATTTTAAAATCTGCTTCGCGCAATGTTTTTGGCTGAAAAGATTCTTTAAGAATAGCCCTTAAATCGGGGCTTTCCAATTCTATTTCACTTTGATTCCCTATTTTTAACAGTTTGAAATCATTGGGATTGTAGAGCCAGAGCATATTATCGCTGGAAAGACCAACGGCGTCAATCTGCATTAAATCCAAATCACTGAACAGGAAACGATAGCTTTCGCTCAAACTTCTGTCTAAGACAACAGCAGTCTGATATTCAACATAATAAACAAGAATCTGAAAAGGATTGGTGACATCTACCGAACTGATGGCGCCTAAACTGTTTTCATTGAAAGTTTTCAGCAATTCACCATCAGCACTGTATTTCTGCAGCGTATGATCATCTGTCACTGCATAAACCTGCTGCATCCGGTCAATTTCCAAAAATCGCACACTGATATCTACTGTTTTCAACAAATGCAGTTGAGAACTGTCCTGGGCTGTGAGCGAAGAAATAGCACAGAGAAGTACCGATAGAAAACATACAGTTTTAAAAATGGCTTTCAAATACCAATATATATTGAGTTTAAAATCTGTCATTGGGTATAATTTATTGATTAACTTTGATCCGGGCAGGATTCTATTGGAGCTTCAAAGGGGATGAGCCGAAGTTCAATACCGTCAAACATTGCGTAATTTCCTCCGCTGAACCATTCGCCAAGATTAATGTAACGCGATCTTCCATTCTGCAGGAGCAAATCAAGCGCCAAATGTCTGTGTCCAAAGATAAAATAATCAATTTCAGGATTTTGTTTTATTTTTTCATTAGCAAAAATAATCAGCCATTCTTTATCTGCCCCCAAAAAAGGTTCATGTTCTGCCTGAGCAGCCCTACTGCTTGAGGAGAAAAAAGTGGCCAAACGGGCACCCAAATCGGGATGCAAGCAACTGAAAAGCCATTGACAAAATCTGTTCCGGAAGATTTTTTTTATGAATTTATATCCATGATCACCCGGTCCCAGTCCATCACCATGCCCGATAAAGAATCGCTTTTCGCCCAGGGTTATTTCAATGGGATCCCTATAAACCTTAGCATTCAGTTCTTTTTCAAAATAATCGAACATCCAAACATCGTGGTTACCTGTAAAAAGGTGCAATTCTACGCCCCTATCACTCAATTCAGCCAACTTTCCCAAAAATCGGATATAGCCTTTGGGAACTACCATACTGTATTCAAACCAAAAATCGAAAATATCACCAACGAGATAGACGGCTTTCAACTTTTCATCTTTTGCAACCAGATCGAGCCAACGCATAATTCGGCCCTCGCGCTCTTTTGCGGAGGACGAATGCCAAGAAGGAATACCGAGATGAAAGTCAGAAGCGAAGTAAATCATTAAAAAGATAAAAGTTGAAAGATAAAAGAACTAATCTATAATTTTAACCGCAGAAGCACTAAGATTTGCGCAATCCCGAAAAGTCGGGAGGCAAAGATTTTCCTAATTTTTTTATTAGATGTCGAGATTTTTAAAGTGTTAAGAAGCTGCGAAGGAAAAGACTTCAGTCTTCTGAAGCAGTACCTCCGGAGCTGCGGGTTTTAAACTGCGCTTTACCTAATCTAATGTTTAAGCGCAAAATCATAAAAATTATCGTTTTCTTATGATCTATATAAAAAGTTGATCAGAATCAGTATATGCTTTTATTTCAAAAAATTCGATCCTTCAAATTAAAATATCATTATATTTGAGGGTTAAGTATAACAGACACTCAAAACTAATTGTAAAAATACAAAAAATTATAAAAACCTTATGAAAAACATAGTTGTAATAGGTGCGGGCACCATGGGCAACGGTATTGCCCACGTTTTTGCCATGAATGGCTACAGTGTAAGTCTGGTTGACATTTCTGCTGATGCATTGGCAAGAGCAGTTGCCACTATCGGAAAAAATTTGGACCGTATGGTAAGCAAAGCCTCAATTACAGAGGCAGACAAAGCAGCAGCATTAGCAAACATTGTAACAAATACCGATCTTTCGGCCGTTGCAGAAAATGCTGACCTGATCGTAGAGGCTGCCACTGAAAATGTAGATTTAAAATTGAAAATCTTCCGTCAAATGGACGAATTGGCCCCTGCAAACTGCATTTTGGCGACCAATACTTCTTCTATCTCCATCACACAGATTGCAGCTGTGACCAAACGTCCAAGTTTGGTAATCGGCATGCATTTTATGAATCCGGTTCCTGTTATGAAATTGGTGGAAGTCATCTGCGGTTATTCAACCTCAGCCGAAACTTTAAAAACTATCATGGAACTTTCTGCCAAGCTTGGTAAAGCGCCTGTGGAAGTAAATGATTATCCCGGTTTTGTTGCCAACAGAATTCTGATGCCGATGATCAACGAAGCAATTTATACACTTTATGAAAGTGTAGCAGGTGTAGAAGAAATTGACACCGTAATGAAATTGGGTATGGCACATCCGATGGGTCCGCTGCAGTTGGCTGATTTTATCGGTCTGGACGTCTGTTTGTCAATACTCCGTGTATTACACGACGGTTTCGGCAATCCAAAATATGCCCCCTGTCCGCTTTTGGTAAACATGGTTACTGCCGGCAAAATGGGCGTAAAATCCGGTGAAGGGTTCTACGTACACACAGCAGGCAGCAAAGATTTGCTTGTCGCGCCCAATTTTAAAAAATAATATTTCCTCCTTGCCCGATAGTGATTCAAACCATCG
>JBIKQC010000123.1:0-9921 GCA_044349855.1 Saprospira sp. | reverse complement strand
GAACTAAGAGCCAATTCCTAATTACAGAGCTCTCCGTTCGGTTCTCAATTTTCAATTTTCAATTCTAAATTCAAATGAAATATATATCCTTTATCCTTTTAGTTTTAATGTTTGTTTCCTGTGAGGAAGAGTACATTCCGGAGGATGTTTTTGATGAACCTGAAATTTCAGTGGAAGGTTATATCGAATTCGGTGACAGTGCAATGCCGCCTTATGTGATACTCACGCGCAGTTTTCCCTATACAGGCACACTGTCTCCGGCAATGCTCAATGAATTATTTATACACAATGCAGTTGTGAAAGTTACTGATGGTGTTAATGAAGTACAGTTGACTGAGGTCTGTTTGAGCACAATAGCCAGTTTTGATTCCACACTGGCGCAGATCATAGCACAATCTATCGGATTCGGGAATGTAGATATTTCCACCCTCAATTACTGTATTTATGTGGATATCGGCGCATTTTTGGGTGGTTCGCTTTTGACGGCACAAATGGGCCGCACTTATAACCTGAGTATTATTGCTGATGGAGATACAGTGACTGCAAGTACTACAATCCCTATGCACACAGCAATGGATACAATTTTCTATGTCAATCATCCAGATTTTCCCGCTAACGATTCTTTGGTAGAAATAAGAGGCAGAGTAACTGACCCTGGCAGCAGTGTTGATTATTACAGGATTTTGACTAAGCGAAATACTGAGCCGATGTACCCATTATTCGGCGGATCGGTAACAGATGATAAAATCTTTAACGGCAGACAGTTTGAGTTTCCGATTCAGCGCGGACAGTCCATTACCAGTGAATTTGATCAGAATACTTTTGGTTATTTCTGGCGCGGAGATACGGTGATTATCCGTCAGGCCAATATTGATTATGAGCAGTTCCGCTTTTGGCAGACTTTAGAGTACAATACCAATTCCTCAGGACCTTTCAGCTCCTATGTCCGCATCGAATCGAATATAAAAGGGGGTTTGGGTATTTGGGGCGGGGTTTCAATCAGTGATAAAAAGGTAATTGTACAGTAATTGTCTTTTCTGAAAGTTTTTCAAACTTATTTAGGCTTATTACAGTAATATAACATCTTCAAGATATTCCTCATCCAACAGGTCATTCATCATTTTTTTTATTTTGTCCTTAGCGTAAGACAATTCCTGACGAAGACTTGTGGCCGTAAGCTGTATGAACAGTTTTTTATTTTTTACAAAAATGTTCTTTGTAAATTCACTTATAGTGGGACCCATCTGTTCATGCCAATAGTTTTTGACCCTCACCTCCATAAACTTATCTTTCAACCCATAAAATTCGAGCATTTTAACAAGCAGATTGCCAATTTTCTCATCGTTGGTCTTACGATAAGGAAGTGCATTGTGATAATCTTCCAGTGTTTTCATTTCAAAAGTTATTATTCTACAAAGCTACGAAAGAAATAGTTTAGTTCAAAACAGTAAAAATCAAAGCAGATTTTTGACAATTGTCGCGTTTTTTATAATTTTAAGGTGAAATAGTGGTTTCCTTTAAACTATTTTTTCTAAAACTACATTCATCCAATTGATAGTCAAATTTTTATAATATTCCTGAACCTATGTCAAGAAAACAATTTGGTCCGACAGGGTCTTCTCACGAAAAGAAAATGACCCGCAAAGAACGCAAAGTATTGGCTAAAGAAAATCCAATTACTCCTAACACTAATGAACAACCGTTATTGGTAACAGCCCCTACTGAATCTGAGAAAAAACAACTCCGTAATCTAACTATTTTAGGTGTTGTTGGAATTGTAGTATTGATGGCACTTATGTACTTTACCTTTATCTCGTCCTAAGAAAGTAGAGGTCTGGAATTTTTC
The DNA here is from genome assembly GCA_044349855.1 of Saprospira sp. Classification (GTDB taxonomy): domain Bacteria; phylum Bacteroidota; class Bacteroidia; order Chitinophagales; family Saprospiraceae; genus Saprospira. The sequence goes on along the minus strand of JBIKQC010000123.1, from coordinate 8,075 downwards.
AAAAAACCGATTGTTCAACTTGAGCAATCGGTTTTTTTGACTTAGGAATATGATTATTCTATTTCAGATTATTTATGCATTTTCACTTTTCGGTCATTTGCACGCTTCATTCCTGCCAGCATTTGTTTTCGCATCTGAAGTGGGATATCTCCTTTTTTGACAAAATATCGCATATCAACTGCCCGTTGATTATCATGAAACATGCCTACAATTTTATTGTCCTGAATATCGAAAAGTGAACGGCTAATGAACATCAAACGGTTTGTTCCGATACTTCTGCCGTCAAACTTTGTAGCAATAAAGAGTTTTCTGGTTTTCAGTGTCTGGTTTACATCTTTAAACACAACCCACTGATCCGCACCTGTTTTGGAACTTACACCCCGATAAACAATTTCATATTTCTCGCCATTACTAGACTCATAAATACCTTCAAACTGATCTGAATAATCCCGACATTCATCCATTACATCATTGCCCTTATTAGTCATAGCGCCTACAAGACGGCCAAAAAGCATAGGCCAACGGAAAGTTTCTTTTTTACCTTGGCGGACAATGACGATGTTGTTTTCCGGATTAACATATATAAACTGACCATGATGGCCGGCAGCAAAAAAATCGGTATCGCACAAAAATTCCGTATTTACATAACCGTCTCTCCAAAAAAAGCTTTGATAGCCCCACCAACGGTCATCTCTCATTTGTCGGTTCATAAGATCATCAACAAAACTGACAGGTAAAATCTGTTTACCTTCCCAAACTCCTTTATTCAGCAGTAATTTTCCAATCCTGACCATATCCCGACTTCGAATGGCCAAACCGCCAAAAGCACGAATATTGCCATTTTTTCGACTGTCTAAAGTATAAAGTGCGTCATACTCCATACCCAGAGGCTCCCAAATTTTTTCCTGAAGATAAACTTTGAGCTTTTTATTTGAAGCCTTTTCCAAACAAATTGCTAAAATTTGGGTGGAAAGAGATTGATAAGCAAAATGTGTTCCCGGTTTGTGTGAAACATAGTTGTATTCTCTTGCAAATTTATCCTGATTATTGTTGTAGTAAAGCATGGCCAATCGGGCAAAATTGACTCTATCATTAAAATCAATCCCTGAGACCATATTCAAGAGATGTTTTATCTCGATCTCTCGACGACCATCCTTTGCAAATTCAGGAATAAAATCAGATACTTTTTGATCGTACCTCAAGATACCTTCTTCTACTGCAATAGCAGCCAACATGGCAGTAATTCCCTTTGTGACTGAGAAAACAATTTGAAAATCTTCCTTTTTATGTTTATTGGCATAGTGCTCAAAAAAAAGAGTATCGTTATGCAGTACCAACAATGAGGTGGAATAGGTTACTTTTAGAAACTCATCAATATTTGATGCGCCATTCAGTATAAAAGGAGGCACCCAAAGCGAAACATCTGGCAAACGCTCTATAGGAGCTTCTATAAAAGCCGGATTAGAGTGCTTTGCAGCGAAAATAGTATCGCAGGGAAAAACCTTGTAATCAGTAACTGCAGGTTGGAAATAAGCCGCAATTCTGGTAATTGTACAGCTTTGAAAAAGAAGTAAGGAAAAAACTAGCAAGAACGATAGTTTTAGGACTTTATATTCCATTTGAAGTATTAAATCTCAGGTTGAAAGAAGTACTGCCTACACAGTTTTTTTCTTGAACATCCGTTTAAGCAATAAAATTGCATTAACAATAATCGTGCCCAGCACTGATATTATAAAAAAATTGAGGCTTATGACGTTTCAATTACAGTGATAGAATAATTGCAAAATTTCGTTGATCAGCTCAATCTATGATTTAAATCTATGTCGTTGGAACTGCCCAACAATCCTAAAAAAACAGGCGTCGCTGTCGATACTCCGTATGACACCTAATTTGAATTAAAAGTTTTTTTTATCTTGTGCAGAATATATGACTCACTTTATTTTTTTTTCATACATGAGCATTTCCGGAACAAAAGATTGGATCCGTTATATTTACGATTTTTTTTCCCGCAGAGCTGTTTACCATAGCATTCTGTGGTTCATTTATATTTCGGTGATGCTGATTATAAATTACAGCGGACCTGATAATCTTCGTATTACTTTTTCAAATGTATTGATTCATTCGGGATTTCTGTCAGGACTTGTCTATTTGAATTTATATTACTTTATCCCCTATTACTTATCAAAAAAGCAAATATTTTCTTATTTTGTGTTATTGCTTTTTGCAACGCTAATAACAACACCGCTTGAATTAATCAGTTTATTCTGGAATATGAGCGGTTATAATGAAGCAAGGCTTTATCTGATTGAAAATCAATCAATGCACTTTCTGTTTATGTTCTTTATAACAATAAGCAGTACTGTACTCAAAATTGCAAAGGAATGGCTTTTTCAGGAACGTATAAAAAGAGATTTGGAGAATAGGAATCTACAGTCTGAATTGAGTTTTTTGAAGTCACAGATAAATCCGCACTTTCTTTTCAACACACTCAACTCGTTATATGCACTGACATTGAAAAAGTCGGATAAGGCTCCTGAAATAGTTCTTCGATTGTCAGACATGATGCGTTACATGCTTTATGAAAGCAATGAAAAAAAAGTAAGTCTCGATAAAGAAGTAGAATCAATTCGCAATTATTTGGAGCTTGAAAGAATTCGTTATGGCGATAAAGCAGAAATTGCTTTTGAATACAGCGGCGAAGCAGCAGAAAAGTACAAAATACCTCCGCTGCTTTTTATACCTTTTTTGGAAAATGCTTTTAAACATGGCATAAGCAACAGCTTATCAGAAGGTTATGTACATGTTAATCTTATGGTTGCTGAAGGAGAATTACAGTTCGACATAGTTAATTCTAAAAGCGATGACCCCAAAGATGAACGTTATTATCGCGGAGGTATAGGCCTATCAAATGTAAAAAGAAGGCTGGAACTTATTTATGGAAATCATTACGACCTAAAACTTAAAGACAGTTTCGACAAATATTCCGTCAGCCTAAATATTGAACTGAATGCAATTGAAAATAACATGTAATTATTGATAGGTTTAGTTTTTATAGATTTTTTTGGCTATCGATTAAAAAAACACAACTTAATTGGTCTCTTCACAATTGATAAGAGAGAGGCTTATTAAAGATGGCAAAAGGAAAAATATAATGTGACTAGTTATCATTATTTTTGCTCAGTTATTAATCGTAAATAAATATACCAAAATGAATATAATGATTGTTGATGATGAACCCCTGGCATTGGAAGTTTTGGAAACCTATATTTCTAAGTTCCCCGAACTTAAACTTGTTGCCAAATGCAATAATGCTGTAGAGGCTTTTGAAGGGCTAAACAGTCAGAAAATTGATTTAATGTTTTTGGATATTCAAATGCCGCAAATATCGGGGATTGACTTTTTAAAAACGCTTAGCAATCCTCCTAAAGTGATTTTAACTACCGCATTTCCAAACTATGCTTTGGAAGGGTATGAACTGAATGTAGTGGATTATCTGCTCAAACCCATCGGATTTGACCGATTCAGTAAGGCCGTAAATAAATTTCTTGAACTATCCAAAAACAATATATTGTCTCCTAAAAAATTGGAGCAGCAAGAAGAGGAAAAACCTGACTACATATTTGTAAAGGCTGACAAAAAACTTATAAAAATTAAATTTGAAGATATTTTTTACGTGGAGGGTCTTAAAGATTATGTTATCCTACATACCCCAACCGGAAGAATTGTTACGCTTCAAACTATGAAATCTTTGGAAGAAAAACTGCCGCAAGATATTTTTATGAGGGTTCACCGTTCCTTTATTGCCAATCTTAAAAAGATTGAAATTATAGAAGGCAACTCTTTAATTATCAATAAAAAATCAATTCCAATTGGCAAAAATTACAGAGACGAGCTTTTAATTATAATCAATAAAAACAGGCTTTAAACTATTATCACGAAGGCTAATTGTCTGAATTTTTGAAAAAATCCAACAAAAACGCTATTCCTAAAATACACATAATTGAAAGATTGCCCATTAAGTCTATTACCTTCAATTACTAAATTATTTCTAACTGATATGAGCTATTTTCAAGGAGAAACGCCTTACAATTACGAACAAAAATGTCTTTGCATCCTGGTACTCGACGCTTCAGGGTCGATGGGAGGCGAGCCTATACGTGAGCTGAATAGGGGCTTACAGGAATTTTATGCAGCTGTTGAAGAAGACCTTATCGCGGCCAACAGACTGGAAGTTTGTATTGTTACCTTCGGATCGGATATTAAAACCATTCAGGAACCCTCACTGATAACAGGATTTGACATGCCAAATCTATCTCCAAACGGCACAACAAGGCTGGTGGATGCTGTTCGCGAAGCGATGAAAAAGACTGAAGAAAGAAAACAATGGTACAAAGAAACCGGACAACCTTATTATCGCCCGATTATGGTACTCATTACAGATGGTGAACCGGATAAGGATCAGGATGTAGCGGGACTTTCAAAAGAAATAAAAGAGGCTGTCGATGCTAAAAAATTCACCTTCTTCGGTTTGGGTGTAAAAGGCTATAATCATGAATTAATGGGGCAGATTTGTCCGCCATCGGCTCAACCACTGCCGCTATCAGGATATAAATTTTCCGAATTTTTCAAATGGCTAAGTAACAGTATCGGCATCATAACCAAATCAAAAGAAGGAGAGAGTGTAGAATTGCCGCCTGTAAGCGATTGGGCTCAGATGAAATTTTAAGCAAATCTGCTCCACATTTTTCATCTTATGTACTTCTATAAATTATGACTGCTCAAAATAACAAAAGCAATTGGGTGGTTGCCTATGCTTCGGTAATAGGCAACGGACATATCCTACACAATATACCCTGTCAGGACAATTGTGCGCATTTTCGAATCAATGAGACTTGGTCTGTAGCAGTAGTCTGTGACGGTGCCGGCTCTGCCAAATTTTCACATATCGGCTCTGATTTTGTTGCCCGCAATACTGCACACTGCCTTCAGGAAATCATTGAACGCAGAAAATGGGCTGATGACAATTCGATCCCGACTGAAGAAGACTGGCGCGAAGAGGCCCTTCGTGCTATGCAGATAGTCATGCAGCGGCTAGTTGTTTTTGCAAGAGAAAAAGAATACACTTTTTCGGACCTTGCCTGCACCGTTTTATCTACACTCTACTCCCCTTTTGGACTGCTTACCGTACATATTGGTGACGGACGTGCTACATATTCTGTTGAACCCAATGAATGGCTGGCATTGATTACGCCTTTCAGGGGAAATGAAGCGAATGAAACAGTCTTTATTACCTCAGGAATCTGGACAGAAGAAGGTGTACAGAAATTCATTGGCAGCAATGTCAAAAAAGGCAATATCAGGGCTTTTGCCCTGACAAGTGACGGCTGCGAAAAAGGCACATTTGAAGTCAATATTTATGATGAAGCAACTCAGATGTTTCAGGATCTGAACAAACCTTTTACTAAATTCTTCGAACCCAATGTACACGGTTTGAGACAATTGTACAAGGAACAAAAAACTCAGGAAGAAATAAATGACCTTTGGAAAACGTTTCTGACAGATGGCACCAAAGCCTTTAAGCATGAGATTGATGACAAAACTCTTATTCTTGCTGTATTAACAGAAGAACCAAAAATTGATTTTCAGGCATAAAGCCACACATAATGTCCCTGCTATATTATTTAAAAGGCAGTAATGAAGCTGTTCTAATTGAAGAAAAACCTTTTGCATCGGGTGGTGAAGGTGCGCTGCATCAGATTCTAAGCCCTGCCAGATATATAAATCACGTAGCTAAGGTTTTCCATATTCACAAAAGGGGCGATTTTCTTCGTGAGGCTAAAATAATTTATTTGATTGAAAATCGTCCGAGGTTTGACTATACTCCAGATCATGAAACCATTATTTGGGTCGAACAGGCAATTTATGACGAAAAAAGCAATTTTTCAGGGTTCATCATGCCAAGGGCAAGTGGAGAAAAACTTGAAATTCTTTGCGCACCAAATCTGCCCAAACATTTGGGTGCTGACTGGAAAAGACTTTCATTTTCTCATAAAGATTCCTTCAGACTGCGACTAAAAGTTTGTTATAATCTTGCTTCTGCCATTCATCAGATTCACGCTTCCGGTAAATATGTTTTGGTGGACCTGAAACCTGATAATGTCATTATTTATCCCAATGGACTCATCTCTATTGTTGATACAGATTCCTTTGAAATCTCAGAAAATGGAAAAACTATTTTTCCTGCAACTGTTGCAACTCCAGAATATACTCCACCAGAGTATTATGAAGGAATTCGTCCGGGAGAGGTTTCCATTGAAAACAGTTGGGACCGCTTTGGTCTTGCTGTTATTTTCTATCGAATTCTATTCGGCATACACCCCTTTGCAGCCAGTGCAGTGCCGCCCTATGACAATCTGGTCTCCTTGGGCGATAAGATCCACCACGGACTTTATGTCCACCATTACAAGAATAAGATATTCTCTGTGATACCGCCTCCTCACCGAAAATTTGATAGTTTGGACGAGGAGTTGAAATCCCTTTTTCAAACTACTTTTATTGATGGCCATGAAAATCCGAATAACAGGATCAGTGCAGAACAATGGGCCATGGCATTTATGTCGAGCCCTTATTTGATTGTTGATCGCCCTTTGCCTTCAAAAAGCCTGGAACTTGATGTTGTTATCCTTGAAAACTGGTATGAAGCAGCAATTGAAAAGGCCATTGCTGAGTTAAAACTGACTGCACCGATTCCACAGTTGGCCAAAACCATTAACGGTCAAGGTCAATTTATAACTGAGACACTCAATGACTATAAAAAAGCAGGAAGAGCACTGATGAGTATGGCCAAATATGGCGGACTGGTATTGGGTATTGTTGCTGTATTTATTTTAATAATTGGTATTTTTACTGATGCTTTTAGTTTTAGCTCCGGATTTAATATTCTGAGTAATTTGATCATGATAATACCCAGATTGATTTTTTGGTTTTTGATAAACCCAATTTATCTGTTGTTGCTACTGATTCCTTTTTTCATGACAGTAGGAAAAAAAGCATGGAGTTCATTTACCGCAGGTTTCAATAAAACAGTTCAAAAAATACAGGAATCTTTTGCTTTGTCAAAAGGACAGAAAAGAAGAGGTATGGAGGACAAACAATATGTACTCTTTTCTAAAAGGGTAAAGATCAAGCAGAAAATGCAAGAAATTAAAACAGAACTGAACATTCTTGAACAGGTAAAAAGCAAAAAAGAAGAAAATTTCCAACGCGAATACGGTCAGAAGATTAAAGAAACAAATATTCTGATTCAATCGGACATAAAAAAAGAGTCTGAAAATATTGAGCAATACGATCAGAAAGCAAGGGAACTGATGAAAGAAGAGGCAAAAGAAATTAGACTGCTGAGGGTAGAATTTATAAATACCTTAAAAAACAACCCGCCTTATTCAGAAATCAGCGGCAACAGTCCGGAACAGAAAATTGCAAGTCTTGAAATTTGGAAAAAAAGACAGGTCGGTTCTGAAGTTGAAATCAATCAGCTTGCCCAAAAGATAGAACTTGAGCTTTTAGAAATGAGAGCAGGACTGGAAGCTAAGATAACTGTGATAAAGACCCGATTTGATGAAATTCATAACAATCTGGTCAACAGCGGAAAAGAACACAAAATAAAAATTGATGATATTGTCAATTCAGCTACTGCTAAAATCAGAATTGAGGGAAAGTTAGACGCACATTTATTGGACAAAAATTATAAAAAACTGCTTAAGACCCGAAACGAACTGCTTGCTGAGTTATATGTCGAGGAAAATAACATGACAGAGCTGAACGAACAAATTAAAACAGTAAGAGATAATTTGAATAAATTACGCTAATAAAACCTAACCTAAAGATTACAATGTATTCGATAACATTATTTTAATTTTAGCAACTGATTTATGAAACATTTATTCGATTAAATAAAAAATAATTCAGAATTTTGTTTCAAATATCAGAGCTATTTTATTACCTTTGCAGGCACTTAACACAGAAGAGAGTTAATATAGTACAAAATCGAACTTTTTAAAGAAATAAATTATTAA
>JBIKQC010000569.1:0-2847 GCA_044349855.1 Saprospira sp. | reverse complement strand
CACCCCTTTTGTATCCAAAATTTAAACCAATTATGAGAATCAAAATTCTACTTTCGATTTATTTATCATTCTGTCATATCATTTTATTTGCCCAAACTGTTCTAACTGCCGGAGACATAGCTATTATTGGCATAAAAACCAGTACCGGTACACAGGGGGGCAATGATGCTATTAAACTGGTTACCATGGTGGAATTGGCCTGCAATACCAAATTTATTGTGACAGACAACAACTGGAACAGCGGAACAAATAACTGGTTTTGTGCGGATGATGAATTTGCAGTAGAATTGACAGTGACCTCACCCATTTTGGCAGGCAGTGTAATCTATATAGAAATAGATGCAGCCGCTAATGCGGCAAACAGCTCAACAGGTGCCTTAACTAAAGTTTCATTGGGAAATCCTTGGGGAACAAACTTCGGTTTGAACAGTGGGGGTGACAATGTTTTTGTCTTGCAGGGTACGCGATTGGCAGCAACATTTATATATGGCCTCAGACATAATGGCACCTTCGCAATCGGCGGAGATTGTGTTTCGGGAAGTACCCCCAAAAATAATACAGGATTAGCTCCCGGACTTACACTGGGAAACAGCGCAATTCAAATGCTTACAAGTCAGGATCAGTGGCATTATAACTGTGCAACAGTTAGCAATACAAAAGCAAATCTTTTGGTCGCTATCAGTAATAATGCCAACTGGACATCGGCAAATGGTCAGCAGTGGAACAATACATCCTGTACATTTAATGTTTTGGGTGCTGCTTTCAATCAGTCCGGGTCTATCAGAGTGTCCGGTGCGGGCTGCGGTTGTTTGGGCGGCTGTAACTTAACATCAATGGATGGCCCCAACTGCTCACCTTCAGTGACAGGTGACTGTATCGGAGGACAAAGAGCGATGCAGGTTGATATAGCTGTCCCGGCAGGTTGTACTTATAGCGTTTATGCTACTATTCGAAATTGGACTGGAGGCTGTACTGCTTCTGGTATGGATTCAGGTGATCAGCTGAAGGTTGATGTGGTAGCTGGTTCAAAAAGTTTTGTTACGGGTCTTTCAAATAGGACAGCAAATGATAACTTTACATTGACAGGCCCCGGAATAATAAGGGTTTCAGGAACAGCAAACAGAGCAGATGAAATCATCGTTTACAGAATTTTACCAAGTACCTGTAGTGGCTGTCCAATTATTCTTCCAATAGATATGATTGATTTTAGTGCTTATGGCCAAAAGGAATCAGTGCTGTTAACCTGGGCGACAGGATCTGAATTAAATAATGAATATTATGATATTGAAAGATCGGGCGATGGTATTACTTATGAATCAATCGGAACAGTTAACGGTGCCGGCACTTTTGAGGGTCGCAGTGATTATCAGTTTACAGACAGCCAACCGCTTTCCGAATATAATTATTACAGAATTAGAAATGTAGATTTTGACGGAAGCTATGCACTTTCAAATGTTATTGCCCTTGAGTTTAAATCTGAAAATGGCATTGTTCTTTATCCTAATCCAGTTGATAAGTCCAGAATTCTGAATATTCAGAATTCTGCTCAGATTGATCATATAATTCTTTATAATGTTTGGGGACAGACAGTATATGAGTCTCTAAATCCTAATCATACAGTTCAATTGCCTATCGATTTGGCTAATGGATTTTATACAGTTGCCTTGAGTTCAAATTCTGGTACTTTTCTGAAAAAAATAATTCTTGAATAAATTAAATTATATGAAGAAAATGGCTGCTTCCAAAGACGGAGGCAGCCATTTTTTATTTTATTTTCATTCACTGATTCCAAAAACCAGTAAATCTATTCTTGCAGGAGGCTTTATTTTTCTTGATAAAAAGAATCAAAAATTAAATCGAAATGATTTGAAATTTACCGTCGGTAGATTTTCTTATAATGAAGCGAGCCAAATCACCGGTTGTGAAAAGTTCTTGTTTGCCTGTTTTGACAGTACCATCGAAATAAAAATCACCCGGTTCTAATTTCATCCAGAATTTTTTATAGCGGATATCGAATTCTTTTTGATCAAGAACTTCCGGAGTATAGTTCGAAAGGTAAGTCGAATAGTTATTATTTTTTGAATTGTTGAAAATTTGTGCTGCGCAGAAATCATCATTAGTAAACATAATTTTCTTTACCTGCATTCCGCCTTCGAAGGCTATAATTACATCCGACAGACAGTCATAAACCTCTGCACATTTTCCATCGTAATATTTTTGTATGACGCTTAGTCCAAAGTTTTTGATTTCTTGTTTTTTTGTGTCAGATGTAATTTGATCTTGCTGTGCAAAAACAGCAATTGAACCTAAAAAGGACAGTAAAAAAAATATAGCTTTCATAACTTGAGTTTAAAATATATTTTCAATAATGATGAACATGATTGCAATTCAATTATTTTAAAATAAGATACTCATTACAAGTAAATCTTTATAACACCTTTTTTTGGGTTTTGTTGCCTCAAAAAAAATCGCACGCTATTTATTGAAGTACAAACTGATAAGCAGAGTTCTAGTCCACAGCAGTAAACACATCGGTTCATAATTTGTGAGCTAATGTTACAATGATTTTCTTTAACAATTTTTTTTCAAAATAAATATTTAAAAAATTAATCAGTAAATCTGACGTATTTTTTGGAAATTGACCGGACAAACAAATAATATGAAGCAATTTAACTTATAATCATTCTATCTTTTTTTTGTGCGTTATTAAGTTCCGATTCTATAAATGTACAGCCTACAAATTGACAATCAGTTAATACTGCATCAAAAAAGATTGTTTTTACAAATTTACAGTTATTAAAAACAGCGGCTTCCGCTGTTACATCATTCAGGTTGCATTCTTCGAAG
>JBIKQC010000122.1:0-9948 GCA_044349855.1 Saprospira sp. | reverse complement strand
CGTGTAGGTATAAGCCTGAGAATTGTATTTTTCAGGCACAACAATAAATTTAGGATCAATCTTTGAAATCATTGGGATTGGTTCGAGATATGGTTTTAATACGCCATTTTCCCAATAAATCTTTCGACCATCCGCCTTAGCAGCAATTATGTCTGCCTCTGTAAATGCCATAAATACATCTGAGCCTGCAGCGTAAGGTTTACCAATAGCGGAATCTATTGGAGCTGTCTTGGGAAGTGTATAAGTATTGTCTTTACTGTTATACCGTTCTGGAACGACAACAAATTTGGCGGCAATTCTAGGCAAATTTATAGGCTCATTATAGGGCTTGAGTATACCATTTTCCCAATAAATCTTTCGACCATCCGCCTTAGTAGCAATTATATTTGCCTCGCTAAATGCCTTAAATACATCTGAGCCTGCAGCGTAAGGTTTACCAATAGCGGAATCTATTGGAACTGTTTTGGGAAGTGTATAAGTATTGTCTTTACTGTTGTACTGCTCTGGAACGACAACAAATTTTGCAGCAATTCTAGGCAAATTTATAGGCTCGTTATAGGGCTTGAGTATACCATTTTCCCAATAAACTCTTCGGTCAGACGCTCTCAATGCTACAGTATTGGACTCTGCAAATGATTTAAACTCGTCGGTGTTAGCCGCATATGGTTTTCCGGTTTTAGGGTCAATCGGCACAGTTTTGGGCAGCACAAAAGTATTTTCACTGCTATTGAAGGTTTCCGGCACAATAGCAAAGCGTGGTTCTACCTCAGGTATATTTGAAACAACTGTATCTTTTTTATAAGGAGTCAATTTACCATTGTCCCAATAAATTTTATTGCCATCTCCCTTTTGAGCAATAGCAACGGCATCATTATAAGCTTTGTACCCTGCAGTTCCTTCTGCGTAAGGTTCACCTGTTTTGGGGTTTATAGGAACTGTCTCCGGCAGGACGAATGGATTATCTTTGCTGTTAAAATCACTAGGCACAATAACAACCGGCAATTCGACTTTTGCACCTTCTTTCATAGCAATATCTTTCACACGGGTTTCCATTGATTTAACCCCTTTAGTGCTGATGTTGGTACTGTAATTATTATATCCTTCAATACTCACATCCATCCTATACTCTTTTTCTGCTGAAAGAACAATTTTATATTCATTGGCAACTGAAAGATTTCTTTCATGTGTAAGTATTTCATTTTCACCGGAAAGCTCAAAAACTTTTATTACAACATCCTTTAACGGTGTTTTAACAGGATCTTTTTCATTATAAACAGACCCTTTTACCAATAATTGTTTTTTTACTTCTCCGTAATAAAAAATATCATCGTTGGTTGTTGATTGCTTGTCTTTTCCAAAAAGACGATTTGATACAAAATACCCCCCGCCATGCTGTTCGCTCACGATAAAAAACAAATCATCAGCTGAAGAATTAAGCGGGAAACCAACATTTTCTGAAGGACTCCATTGGATTTTTTCTCCGATTGATTTAAAAACATCGAAACCACCGGCGCTGACTCTGCCATTGGAACTGAAATACAATGATTGTGTAGGATAATGATAATGTGGGGAAACCTCGTCAACAACCGTATTGATATTAAGACCCAAATTTTTGGGCAGTGTAAATTCAATGCCGCTTGTATCATCCAAATTACGTGTTGTGTACCAAAGGTCAAAGCCTCCAACACCACCCTCACGGTCAGATGAGAAGTAAAGAACTTCTTTATCTTCAACGATAGTAATAAAAGGATGTGTAGAATTGTAACCCACTAGGTTGATATCGTCAGGAAGCAAGATCGGATCAGACCAATTGCCTTTTTTCTCAAACATCATAAAGATCTTACACATAGGTTTTGCACCTTCAACCAAATCGCACTGTGTGAAGAAAAATCTTTTCCCATCAGTGGTAAAAGATCCATTCCCAAAATGCGGCTTTGTTGTTTTACCTGTAAAAATATTGGGCACTTGACGGGTCATCCATGCGCCTGATTTATTTTTCTGTGTTCTGTATATTTTAGAGACCCCGCTCACTGTTGACGAAAAGTATAATATATCATCTGCAAAAGGCATTGGAGCATACTCAGTCCTGTCTGTATTTACATTAAAATCAAGCAATTGTATTGAAATGTTTGGATTAGAAATCTCTAATGCCTTCAAGGCAAAGGTACAGCCCTGGATTTCAGCCTCAGCCATTTCACGTATTTTTTCTCTATCAGCACCGTTGTAGGCACTTATAAAACTTTCGAAAGCTATCCGAGCTTCTGCAAATTGTCCGGTTTGTTTTAGTGCACAAGCATAAGTGAAGCCGGGCTTGTCATATTGAGGCTGATCATTATCATTCTTTACATCTTCCAGACATTTTACAGCTTTTGCATAATGTCGGGTTTCCATATAATTTTTACCGGCTTTGTAGGCAAATTCTTTTTTATCTTTTTTCAAATGATATGCCTCTTCATAATTTTGGGCAGCACGAAACAAATCACCCAACTTTTCAAGTTCTTCGGCATCTTTTACCAATTTTTTCCAATTTTTCTTGCTGTCCTGGGCTGATAAAGCTGAGACGGAGAAAATAATAAGTAGGGAAAATAAAAATAATTTCAGTCTGTTCATTTTCAGGTATCTTTATTAGGGCAGCGCTAAAAATTCGGGAAAATGTTTTATATTCCAATTCCTCATAATTTAGAACATTTGTTTTTTACTAAACGTTTTATCAGACGAGCACTTTCAAAAAGAAAAAAAATAGTACAAGTTTCATGGTATGATAAAACATTCTGTCGTTATTTTCTTTAACTTTTAGATGCAATTTGCATCTGCTCAGAATGCATTACCAAAATTATAAAAATATAGCATCATTTCAACATGCAAATTAAAAAACAATTGGAATTTTCTCAACAGCTTTTTGTTGTGAAAACTATCAAGGATACAACAAAATTATAAAACCCTGTCAACATTGCTAATAATCGCAAAATTAACTATTTTTAAGCATTAAGAACAAAATGCGCCAATTACTTTTGTGCCTTCATGTTCCTGCTCGTCAATTTTTTAATGAATAAGTGCTAATTATACTTTTATAATATGAATAAAAACGAAAAATACTACTTACCGGAACTGGAAAAATATGCAGGACGAACCAAGCAGTTTACAATCAATGACGCTGCTTCTGTAACAGGCTTACCTATTTTGGAAACAGAGTATGCCATCAAGGATATGATGGAAATATATAATTGTAAACTCAAAGTTACTGAGAGCGGAAATCTAATTTATGATTTTGGACCACATCTGAAACGTCGAGATGCCAAATCATTCGGAGAGTATTTTAATGACTTTCTTGCAATGTTTTGGAAGGCATTTACCATCATGTACAAATTCATGATTTCAGCTTTTCTGGTGGTTTACTTTGTCGTGTTTTTGGTCATAGTACTTGCTGTGATAATTGGCGTAATGTCGGGTGGGAAAAATGACAACTCAAAAGGAGCCGGCAACATGATTTATGTGCTATTCCGCATATTCTGGTCTATTTTCGAATGGAATACGATCATGGGTTACAACAGAACTTATCGCACAAAGGACAGTTATGGTTATACTTATAAACATTACACCGAGAAAGAAGGCATTTTGGCCGGTATGAGCGGCAAAGAAGGGAACAGCAAAGATAAAAAAGGCTTTGTGGCCTCAGTTTACGATTTTGTTTTTGGCCCTCCAAGGGTTGAAATACACCCACTTGCCAATATGCAGGAACTGGCCACTTATCTCCGCCAAAACAAAGGGCTTGTTAGCACTTATGAAATACAGTCGTTGGCTGGTTGGACAAGAGCTGAGGCTCAAAGTTTTATGACTCAGGCACTTGGCAATTACAACGGCAAAGCTGAAATCAGTGACAATGCCGTTCTCTACGGTGATTTCACAGAACTTATACGCCGAAAAGACAATATTGAAGGTGCCCCTGTTATTTTCTATTGGGACGAATTTGAACCCGATTATGAACTGACCGGCAATAAAACGGAGCGGGACTTAGGTATTTTTGCTATGAATGCTTTCAATCTTATACTCTCTTCAATTGTACTTTGGGGACCTCTAAGTGGATTGAGTCAGGGCAGTATTGCTGCAGCAATTTTTCTGGGGTGGGTGCCACTCATCTACTCATTGGTATTTTTTATCATACCCGCTGTTCGCTACTTGGCAATCATTCCTCAAAAACGTAAACAACACCTGATGAATGTGCGAAAACGACTGATGATGGCTATTTATCAGGAATCTACCGGTCAGCTCACACTTAATCAATTGACAGAAATTGCCAATAAACAGCATCCAAAAGAAGAAAAACTCAATCCAAAACTGGTCGAAAAAGTAATGATGGACGTTATTTATGATTTAGAAGGAGAATCTTTTGTAAACAATAATGCAGAAGTGGTTTATAAATTTGAGCGACTCGATCAGGAATTGGATGATATGGATAAAATCAGGGCGGAGAAAAAGGATGATTCAGAATTGGGCAAAATTGTTTTTGAAGCTTAATGAGGAAGCGAAAATATATAAATATACAAAAGTCTTTATTCTAATTTTATGTCCAAAAGAATACTTTGGCTGATTGTAGGACTAATGAGTGCAGCGCTGGCCGGTATTTTCGGACTGCAGCTTTACTCAGTTTATACAACATTTCAGTTAAATTCTGAAATGTTCGATAACAATGTTCATGCGGCACTTGATCATGTAGTTTCCAAATTAGAGCAGGCTGAAATTCAACAGACTGCCGAAAAATTCAAATTGCCGAAACTTACAGTCGAAACTGAAACAGGTAAAGAAATCTCCACTGTGGTGGAAGTAGAAGCAATTCACAGCTCTTTAAATCGGGATACTGCAAACGAAAAGCATTATTCCAGTTTAGGAATAAAGCCAAATCTGTCAGATACTTTGGGCAAAAAAGTATTTGCACGTGAGGTGACCCGCACTTGGAAAAAAGGCAGCAGCGAAGCTTTTATGACTCATTTTAAAACCTATTTTACGCATCACAGCATCGTTCAAAATATTCCCATTGAACAACGGGTCAGTTTGAAACTGATAGACAAACTGCTTTATAAAGAACTTACTCAGAAAGGTATAATTGCTACCTACACCTATGGGGTCTATTCCACAAAAAAAGACACCTTCGTCCTTACCAATCAACTTAGTAAGGACCACCTGAAAAAATATACAATTCCTAAAAGTTTCAAATATCAAGTCGCACTTTTTCCGAGTGCTCAGGAACATGTAGCAACCCTTTTCATAGACTTTCCGCACAAAACTGCCTTTATATGGCAGGGTATTCTGTTAAATCTTGTTTTAAGTGTCCTTTTTACAGGTATTATTATTTTCGGATTCTATTACACCGTACATGTCATTCTTCATCAGAAAAAACTTTCCGAAATGAAAACTGACTTTCTCAATAACATGACTCATGAGTTTAAAACCCCCATTGCGACTATTTCATTGGCTACTGATGCTATTCGCAGCCTTATAAAAGGTGCAAATCCTGATAAGGCCGATCGTTTTATCAACATCATCAAGGAAGAAAATGAAAGAATGGACAGTCAGGTAGGCAAAGTACTGCAGATGGCACGTATTGATAAGAATGAATTCAATTTAAATATAGAAAAAGTAGATGTTCAAGACATCGTAGCCCGTGCTGCCGATAAAATATTATTACAGCTCGAAAAGAAAAACGGCAATCTTCAAGTCGATTTTCAAGCAGAAAACTTTGTTATTGAAGCCGATGAGACTCATTTCACCAATGTAATTTATAATCTGCTGGATAATGCCAACAAATACTCACCAGAAAATCCGGAGATTACAATAAGAGTAACCGATGCCTCGGCAGGCATAAAAATAGCTGTGGAAGACAAGGGCTTGGGAATCAGCAAAGAGGCCCGAAAATATATCTTCGATAAATTTTTCAGGGTCCCTACAGGCGATGTACACGATATTAAAGGATTCGGATTGGGGCTAAGTTATGTTAAAGCAATTGTTACTGCTCATGCAGGCCATATAGATGTAAAAAGCGAACCGGGTAAGGGCAGCACATTTACTGTGTTTTTTCCCATTAAACATGCATAATAGCCCTCTAAAATTTGCCCGATTTCTCTTTAATCGATAATTTTTGTTATTTTTGGTTCTTATGTCATTTTATGGAGGATTTTCTAAGCGGAGTATTCCTTCAACTCTTACCAAAATTAGAAAAACTTATTTTGAAAATTGTATACAAAAAACACAGATTTTTCTTATCCTCAAGAGCAAAAATTCGGGTAAATTTGTAATATTAGAACCACTTTACTAATGTTATAATAGGATGCCATAAAATTAGTTGCGCTCCTTTTTTTAATAAAATCATTAGTTTATAATATTTTTATCATAAAAAATTTAACATTTCAAATTCGGCATATTTTATGCAGACATTTAAAAATGTCACATTTAGAAGTTTTTGTGATAATTTTAATAAAATATTCCTTTTGCTGATAACCCAAACATAACTTATACTATGAATATGAAAAGTAAAATTTTGCTGGTAGAAGACGATAGAAATTTTGGCGATGTCCTCAGTTCTTATCTGGAAATGAATGATTATGAAGTTGTACTTGCCACTGACGGTGAAATCGGCTTGGATACCTTCAAAAAAGGCAAATATGATCTTTGTATTTTCGATGTAATGATGCCAAAAAAAGACGGCTTTGCACTGGCAAAAGATGTTCGTGAATTGGATCAGGCTGTACCTATTATTTTTCTTACGGCAAAAACTATGAAAGAAGACATTATCAAAGGCTTCAAACTTGGCGCCGATGATTACATTTCAAAGCCCTTCACTTCCGAGGAACTGCTTTATCGCATTCAGGCCGTTTTGAAACGCAGCCAGAAACCCGATAAACAGAAACAGGAATCAAAAGATTTTCACATCGGTAAATACCACTTCAATTATCCGTTGCGCATACTCAGCATTAAAAATGAGAAAGGCGAAGAACAGCAGGAAAAACTTTCCCCTAAAGAGGCGGAATTGCTGAAAATGTTTTGCCAGTACAGCAATGACATCCTGCCACGCAGCTTGGCACTCAAGGAAATTTGGGGAGAAGACAACTACTTCACTGCCCGCAGTATGGATGTTTTTGTAACTAAATTACGGAAATATCTGAAAAATGACGAGAATATCGAAATTGTGAATATTCATGGCAACGGATTCCAATTGAGAATTCAGGAGAATGAAGAAGCCTAAACAATTTGAAGATTTGAGGATTTGAGAATTTGAGAATTTGAGAATTTGAGAATGATCACTTTTTTTGATAATTAACTTATTGAATAAGCAGAATTAATTTGAAATATAAAGGGCAATCCGGTTAGTGCGGATTGCCCTTTTTTATTATTGGAAATTCTAATCTTCCTCCGACGGATACAATTTCTCAATATCCTTTTTAAACCTTTCGGTCAGATCTTTTACAAAGCTATTGATTTGTGCCTCTTCCGCAGCTTCCTTCCCTTCTGAAGCGGCTGCAACAGCTTCCATCACTTCAACCATAAACTGAAATTCAGGATCGGGGCCATTGTGATGACAGGCAGAAATCACTTTTTTGTAAACATCTTCCAATTTATTGTTTTTAGATGCTTCGTAGTCAAAAGACCAAATAATTTCTTTTGCCCAGGAATGATTGCCAAGAATCCGTTCCAGTGCAGCACGTTCCTCAGCCTGTACGCCACCGTCTGTCATTGCTATCAGGTAAATCAGTTCGCCAAAAGCGTCGTAGAGATATGTTTTATTGTCCATGTTTTTTTATGTTGTACGTTGTTTGTTGTTAGTTGTTAGTTGTTAGTTGTTAGTTGTTAGTTGTTAGTTGTTAGTTGTTTGTTGTTCGTTGTTTGTTGTACGTTTGACCTATCTTTTCCCTTATTTTCGCTGGTCCCCGGCGCCTAATTTCTATTATTTGGTTCCTTTTATCTGTTCCTTGGCCTCAGATTCCATTTATCTGTTTATGTTTTCTGTTGTTCCTATTTCCTGTCTCAATTTACAAATATAGCTCGAATATTAATTTTAGGCATCCTAAACTGACAAAACTTTTGCCTCACGAAAAAATATGGTATCTTGCAGCTCTTTTTAGTATTTTTTGCATCTACACTTATGAATTTGTGCATTGATATTGGGAACACCCGTACTAAACTTGCGGTGTTTGACCAAGACGGAAGTCTAATAAAACTCATTATACGCGACCAGTTTACCTCCGGTAAGCTGGATAAGGTGCTTAAAAAATATGAGATACAGCATGCTATAGTTTCTTCTGTAAAAAAGAAACAGGGGAAGTATAAGCGCATGATGGGCAACAAAGTCAAGACCTTTATTGAACTCTCACATGAGACGCCAATTCCTATACATAACATGTATCAGACACCCGAGACATTGGGTAATGACCGTTTGGCAGGAGTCGTGGGCGCTGCCGCAATTTTTCCGGGCAATGATATTTTGGTCGTTGATGCAGGTACCTGTATAAAATATGACTTTATTGATGCCGAAGGACGATACTATGGCGGAAGTATTTTACCGGGTATTGAAATGCGTTTTAAAGCACTGCATACCTTTACCGATAGGCTTCCGTTAGTTCATCGGGATAACCTTGAAACACATATTGGTGACACAACCTTGACTTCCATACAAACCGGAATACAGTTTGGAGTCGTTTATGAGTTGAAGGGCTTTATTGCCAAATACCGCGAGATCCATCCCGACCTTCGGGTTTTGGCCACTGGTGGCGATGCAACTTTTTTTGAAACTCAGATGGAAAATCAGATATTTGCGGTGCCCGATCTGGTACTGATGGGCTTGAATCAAATTTTAAATTACAATGTTATACAAACCGAAGAAGCTTAATAAGCTTAGAACTGCTGTTTTTAATGTCCTGCTCCTTGCTTTTTTATTTTGGAGTACTGCCTGCGAACTCTCTGCTCAAGCCTATACCCGACGCAATTCTCCTTATTCCCGTTACGGGTTGGGAGATTTGTTCTCCACTCAATATGCACCGCAACTGAGCACAGGTGGTGCATTTGCAGCTACTTACAGCAGCCTTTGGGATGCGAGTATCTGTAATCCTGCTTCATTGGCGCACATACAGTCAACAGTATTTGATGTAGGACTTTTTTACAAACACAGCAGATTGACGGAAAATAGTAACAATCAGAAAGGTGCTGCCAACGATGGTAATCTTTCTTACCTTTCGCTTTCTTTTCCAGTCACCCGCAGTTGGGAAGTTGAAAAAGATACACTTCGCCGTGGTATCCCAATTCAATGGGGCATGGGCATCAGCCTTATGCCGCACAGTACCGTGGGCTACGATGTGCGTATCATTCGCGAAGTTCCTGAAATTGGTGAGGTGGAATACAAATATACCGGAGAAGGTACCCGCTTCCGCGCAAATTGGGCAAATGGTCTTCGTTACAAGTCATTTTCACTGGGAGCCAATCTGGGCCTCCTTTTTGGTTCTGTAAAAGACCGCAGCATTATCACATTTAAAGACAGTGCTTATACCTACGGGTACAATGAACGCATCATGACGGAGGAAAATGCCCTGGGGCTGCTTTGGGATCTTGGGGCACAATACGATCTATATCTTAAAAAATCAGGTACTACTCCCGATCCGCTGAAAGATATGCGGATCACCTTCGGCGCTAGCGCCGGAGCAAGCAATAACCTGCGCATTCTGAGCAAAGAGGAAAGTATCAGATACGGAAGCTATTATGGCATTGATACTTTAGTCATTACAGACGACAGCCGTACCAATATGTCACTTCCTTTAAGTTTGGCCGGAGGTATTGCCATCAGCAATGGTATGAAATGGAGATTTGGTCTCAATTATGAAACACAGCTTTGGGATAAATTCAACTACAGCGCACGCAGTATCAATGTAGGCAACAGCTACAGTATTGCAGCCGGTGCAGAGTTTA
>JBIKQC010000127.1:0-9761 GCA_044349855.1 Saprospira sp. | reverse complement strand
TTATGGGTAAAAATTTAGATAATTATGTTTTCTGGGCAACAGCAGCAGCTATAATTACCTTAGGTGTATATTTTGGGGGCAATAATCATACTGAGCTATTTCCGGCATGGATATTTCAATTGATTGAGTTATCTTTTGCTTCTCTACTTACTTATGTTGGAATTAGAAAGGCATTGACACTAAAACAAAATTCTGTTCGTATTTTCAATGGTATTGTCACCACAATTAGCTTTTTCGTCAGTATAGATCTTGCTTACAGATTAATCTCCGGAAGCAGTTATGTCGCAAATGGAGTCACACTCGGTTTTCTGATACTGCTGTTACTTATAGGTATTTCTGTAAAGCTGACGCAATCAATTCGATCGGGTCTGCATCCTGCGCTTACCTTTGTGCTGAGCTTTGCAGCACTCATGTTATTTGGTGCTTTTATGTTAAAACTACCCGGTTCAACAGTAAACGGCATCAGTTTTCTGGATGCATTGTTTACTTCTGTGAGTGCTGTTTCCGTTACCGGTCTGGCTGTTTTGGATACCAATAAAGATTTTACGGTTTTTGGTCAGGTAGTTATTGTATTTCTTATTCAAATGGGCGGTTTGGGTATTCTTACATTTTCAAACCTATTTGCACTATTGTTTACAGGTGGAAGTACCTTTAGAGATCAGATAATTATGGCGGATTTTATCAACAGCGAAAAGGTAGGTCAAACTCAACGAATGCTTTTTAAATTGATTATTTTCGTTTTAATAGTCGAATTGGTTGGTGCCATACTTATTTATATCTCTGTACTCAATACACCTCTGAGTGTTGATAAAATATTTTTTTCTGTATTTCATTCAATATCAGCATTTTGCAACGCCGGCTTTTCTATTCTTTCCGGCAATCTTTTTGATCCGGAAATCCGTGAAAATTATTTCATGCACACAATTATAGCCTTTCTTATTATTTTCGGCGGTTTAGGATTCAATATCAGTTTAAATTATACTTCATATGCAAAATATTACGGCAAAATATTCTGGCAAAAAAATATTTTGAAAAAAGAAGTAACAACAGCTCCACTAAAAATAATTAGGATTAATACCATTATCGTTGTACGTACTACGATTGTGTTATTGTTAATCGGTTGGGTAGCATTTTTTATCCTTGAATACAATAACACACTGAAAGATCTTTCCTTAGGTGGAAAAATAGCTGTTGCTTTTTTTAATTCTGTGACACCCAGAACAGCCGGTTTCAATAATATTGATATGGGGCTTATGCTTACCCCAACAGTGCTGATCAGTATATTACTGATGTGGATCGGTGCCTCTCCAGGATCTACCGGCGGTGGTATTAAAACGACAACATTAGCGGTGACAATGATGAACCTCAAAAATCAGATACTGGGAAATAACCACATAGAAATCAGAAAAAGACAGATACCGGATAATGCGGTAGAAAGAGCAAGTGTCATCATCATTTTGTCTCTCATAGCTATCGGTGCAGGAATTTTAACTATTGCAATATTTGACCCCAAAATAGACATTCTTAAAATCACTTACGAATGTTTTTCCGCATTTAGTACAGTTGGATTGAGCATGAACCTAACTCCCTTACTGAGTGATGCCAGTCAATGTGTATTAATTGCACTTATGTTCTTGGGGCGTGTGAGTCTTTTGACTTTCCTAATGGCGATTATCAGACAATTTGCCAAGCCCAGAAATACAAGATACGAATACCCGAAAGAGGATATTTTCATTAACTAAATCCATATCGCTTATCATTTCTTTTTCAATATTTTAACAACAGATTTTATGAAACATAATATGAAAGTTATTGTTGTAGGCCTTGGAAATTTCGGTGGAAGCCTCGGCGTTGCACTCATGGAAAAAGGTGCTGAAGTAATTGGAGTTGATATTAGGATGCATAAGGTTGATCTTTATAAAGACAAACTGACATACACCATTTGTTTGGATACAACTGATGAATTGGCACTTTCAGCACTTCCGCTCAATGATTGTGACTATATTATTGTAAGTATCGGAGAGGATATCGGCGCCTCTATTACTTCAACCGCATTGATGAAAAAACATTCAAAAGGGAATGTGATCGGCAGAGCTATCTCTCCAATTCATGAAACAATATTGGAGACAATGGGTGTAAAAAAAATCATTCATCCGGAAGCTTCTTTTGCCAAAGAATTGGCAAATCAGCTTTGTCTCAAGGGTGCATTCAAAACAATGCTGCTTGACAAACAATTTGAAATTGCAGAAGTACCGCTTCCTTCAAAATTTGTCGGCAAATCTATTATGAACGGCAATTTCAGAAAAACCTACAGCCTGAACATTATAACCATCTTAAGAGAAGGGGAAATAACGCTTTTAGGCGGAAAAAAATCAGTTGATCACTGTGTTATGGGTGTAGTTTCGCCTGAAACTGAACTCAAAAAAAATGACATTCTGGTACTTTTCGGAAAAAATAAAGATATCGAAGCCTTTGTTGAAAAATACGCTGAATAAGCCAACTGCTTCACAACTATATAACGTCCGTCCTTATTCCAAAGACGGACGATTTTATTTACAAACTATAGGTGAATTATTTTTATAAATGACAAAGAACAATAATAATCGTTTGGCAAAAGAAAGCAGCCCCTACCTGTTGCAGCATGCCAACAATCCTGTAGATTGGTTTCCCTGGTGCGATGAAGCCTTGGAAAAAGCCCGATTGGAAGATAAGCCTATTTTGGTCAGTATTGGTTATTCCACCTGTCACTGGTGCCATGTAATGGAACATGAATCCTTTGAGAATGTAGAAGTAGCGGCATTTATGAATGAAAATTTTGTAAATATTAAAGTCGATCGCGAAGAACGGCCCGATTTGGACAGTATCTATATGGAAGCCATTCAGATGGTAACCGGAGGACATGGCGGTTGGCCGCTCAACTGTTTTCTTCTACCCGACGGAAGGCCATTTTATGGTGGAACCTATTTCCCACCGCTTCAATCGCATGGGCGCGCATCCTGGATGATGGTACTTAAAAATATTAGTAATGCTTATACAAAACGCAGAACTGAAGTGATGTCCCAGGCTGATAAACTGATGGCCTATATAGAGGAATCTGATAATTACTTTGTTTCAGAAATGTCAGATCCTGAATCGACAGGAAAACCTTTTGATGTATTTGACCTGGAGCATATATTTTTTACGCTCGAGGACGGATTTGACAAAGTTGATGGTGGTTTTGGACATGCGCCAAAATTTCCTTCCACAATGTCACTCCGATTTTGCCTCAATTACTACCACCATAGCGGAAACATTCTTGCGATGGAGCAGTTGCAGCTTTCCTTGGATGCGATGATTTATGGCGGCATTTACGATCAGCTGGGCGGCGGTTTTTCCCGCTATTCGGTAGATAAAGTTTGGCTTTTGCCTCATTTCGAGAAAATGCTTTACGATAATGCACTGCTTGTTTCTTTGCTTTCTGATACTTACAAAGCTGTTCGAAAACCACTTTATAAGGAAACTGTCGAGGAAACACTGGCATGGGTGGAACGGGAGATGCTGAGTCCGGAAGGTGGTTTCTATTCTGCACTCGATGCGGATTCTGAAGGTATTGAAGGAAAATTCTATGTCTGGTCCAAATCGGAAATTGACAGCATATTGGGAACTGATGCTGATTTATTCTCAAAATTCTACGATGTAACAGCTGAGGGAAATTGGGAACACAGTAATATTTTGCACAGACCTCAAAGTTTTGCAGGATTTGCCAAACAACATCAATTGGTAGAGGAAGAATTGAGAACGACATTGTTAAAGAATCGAAAATCCCTGTTGCATGAACGTGAAAAGCGAATCAGGCCCGGACTGGATGACAAGATACTGCTCTCTTGGAATGCTATGATGTGCGGCGCTTACTGTAAAGCATATCAGGCATTTGAAAATCCAAATTATAAAAATATTGCTTTAAGAAATATTGATTTCCTTTTGGAAAAATTTTCAAAACCCGATGGATCTATCTTCCATGATTACAAAAATGGGAAAGCAAAAACTGATGGTTTTCTGGATGACTATGCACTACTCATAGAAGCACTGCTCTCCTGCTATGAAATCAGCTTTAAGAAATCTTTGCTTTTCAAGGCCAAACAACTTACTGACTTAGTGTTAACTGACTTTTTGGACAAAAACGAAAATCTCTTTTTTTATACCGGTACTAAACAAAAAGATATTGTCATCCGCAAAAAAGATTTATATGACAATGCAGTTCCATCCGGCAATTCAACCATGATAAAGAATCTTCAGGTTTTGGGTACACTGCTCAATGTCAATGATTATTTGGGACAGGCGTTGAAATCACTTTTACCAATGAAGGAAAGTATAAGAAAATATCCTCAGTCTTTTGCAAAGTGGGCAGATACTATCTTTTTTCAGGTTTACCCTGTAAAAGAAATTGCCCTTGTGGGTGAAAATCATATAGAAATGGCCATCGAATTACAAAAAAACTATATGCCTAATGTACTTTTTGCAGCGGCTAATTTGTCTGACAGTGAACTCCCTCTGTTAAATGGCAGAGATGCGGCCAATGGAAAAACAATGATCTTTGTCTGCAGTAATTATAACTGCAAACTGCCTGTAGACAATGTAGAAGAAGCATTGAAATTATTGCAATAAAAAAACTTTATTGCGCAGAAAGATCAGTTTACTTTGAAGGATAATTTTTTGCTGTTCTTTTCAATTTTTATTATCTTTGTGGAGTTTTGCTGCCAAAACTATCTTTAATATATTAACAAATTGTCAGGGGCTTTTTTTTGAGTATTTAATCAACTAACTGCCAACAACTTACAACTTACTATTTTGCAGGAGCGCAAAAAATACAGACTTTGGGGTATAATTGGAAGCCTTGTCCTTTTTTCGACAATGGCCTTCTACAACTTTGTACGAAATATGCCTTTAGTCAAACAAAGCCTATTGCTCTCTGCTGAGTTTGAGTCTATAAGTTCTCTCCGTCCGGGCTCAGATGTATATTACTACGGCATGGAGGTTGGTAGCGTTCAGGATATATATTTAAATCCTGATAACAACCATATTATGGTTGATTTTGACGTTCGAAAGGGCATAAAAGTTCCACACAATGCAGAAGCAGTTGCCTATGTACCCAGTATTCTTTACTCTGCCCGTCTTGAACTCCGTTTTCAATCATCGGAGCAGGATGAATTTCTTGAATCGGGAGATATTATATCGGGAACAGTAGGTTCTTACTTGTTTGATATCCGAGATCAGGCTGCACCCTACATTAAAAAATTGGATTCATTAGTACTTTCTATTTTTCCTACCAAAGATAGTGTAAGACAGGTAATTCAATCTATTGAACTTACAATCAGACAGTTTCATAGAGGCACAGGTAACTTTAAAAACAGCCTGAATTCAAACAAAGCATATTTAAGCAGTCTATTGGCTAACTTGGATAAAATTTCAGCTGATTTGGATAAAAAAGAGGCCCTGATCAATAGTTCATTGAGCCGACTCACAAAATCAACAGAGGATTTTAAAAAGAATGATTTCGCCAAAACATTGTCCAAACTCAATGCTGATAACATTAAAATGCCTGATATGAAATCAGTAAACAAACTGATTGTCGGGATAAGCACAGAAATTGAAAATATAAATACAGGCAAAGACAGCAGTCTTTCCTGGCTATTCAGTGATGTACAGGCAAAAAACAAAATAACAGGCAATATTGAAAAAGCAAAA
Source organism: Saprospira sp. (assembly GCA_044349855.1). Taxonomy (GTDB): domain Bacteria; phylum Bacteroidota; class Bacteroidia; order Chitinophagales; family Saprospiraceae; genus Saprospira. The sequence continues at coordinate 4,037 of JBIKQC010000127.1, read as the reverse complement.
AACATGGCCAATGATCTTAGGCTGCATCCTGAAGAGTACGTAAATATTAAAAAGAAAAAATAAACTAAAGCTGTATAAAGGCATGAAAATCAGAAACGAAGTAAAAGTAGGTGTTTTGGGACTTGTTTCCCTATTCTTACTGATTTGGGGATATTACTTTCTCAAAGGCAGCAATATTCTTTCTGCAAGCTTTGTTGTAACCACCGGTTTTAACAATGTGGACGGATTGGCAGCAGGCGCACCTGTGACTGTAAAAGGTTATCAGGTTGGTGCTGTTACCAAACTGTATATCGATAAAAAGAATCCGGCAATTATATTAGTTACCCTTAATTTAGATAAAACAACCAAAGTTCCCAAAAATGCCGTGGCCAATCTGGTGCAACCCAATATTATGAGCGGCAAATCGGTGGAACTTAAATTTGAAGGTCTTTGCGATGGCGAAGGCTGTCTCAAAAATGGTGATGTCATTGATGGCCGTGTTGGCAGTATGCTCGACATGGTAACAGATGCAGCAAAACCCTACATGGAAAAAATTGATTCTTTCCGCTTATTAATTGAAGAAATTATTGCTTCAGAAGAAGGCGGATTTCGCAAATCAGCCGATGAGATTCAGGCTACTATTACCAATCTTAAAGTAATAAGTGATGTGATGGCTGTTTTGCTTGAAAAATCGACGGGCAACTTTGTCAATACAGTTGATCACCTAGAGGCAATTACAGCAAATGTCCGCAAAAACAATGATCAGATAACTGCTCTCATGTCGAATGTAACTGCTATTACTGAACAGTTGAAAAATGCCGATATTGACAAAACAATCAATTCAACCCGTGAAACCATCGAAAAATTTGGTAAAGTAGCTGACGATGTAAAACTTACATTGGGCGAAACAAACAAACTGATGGCTCAATTGCAGATTTTGACTGATTTCTCAAAACAGGACGGGTTGCTAGCTGCCCTTGTTAATGATAAAAAACTGTTGGCCGATGTAAAAACAACTATCGATGAAGTAACTTTACTTGTGGAGGACATCCGCAAACACCCGGAGCGTTACCGAACAGTACTTAGCGGCAAACATAAACCTTATGGCGTAGGCAAAGCCTATGAAAATGAAAAAAAATTAAATTCAAAAACTCAGTAAAAATTTAGCGGTTCATTAACAAAAAAGAATTGATCGACTTCTTTGCCTGACTCGTTCTTAATAAAGATATGTTATTGAGCTGCAAACGCTGTTTTGTGGCTCTTTTTTTACACATCAGCTGTGTAATCCAAATTTAAATATCGTGTTAAAACACCCGTTTAATTATATCCTCTTTAAATTGTCTGCCATGTCATTGCGCTGTGCCGGACCATTATTGCTTTTCTGTTTTTCACTACTTCCAATACTGCTATCCGCTCAGCTTATTCCGGAAGATGAAGAAAGTGACACTTCCCGAATAGATCTTATCTACTCCCGAAAAATGAAGGGACTGCAAACCACGGAAGGAGACTTTCTGTATCTACAGGGCGACGTGCATTTTCAACAGAATAATATGCATATGTGGTGTGACACAGCAAAACGCTTCCCGAATAAAAAAATCATCGCTTACGGTGATGTACAAATGCTGCAGAATGACAGTATCAGGGTATTTTCAGATTCATTGTTCTATGATGGCAATACAAAAAAATCGAGGCTCAGTGGCGATGTAGTGTTACAGGACTCCTCAATGACCATGTACACCAATCAGCTTTTTTATGACCTGAACACAAAAATAGCATCCTACCCTATGGGAGCACTGATTGTAAGTGACAGTACGCAGTTGGTTTCCAAATCGGGTTATTATGATGCCAATACAAATATTGCCTATTTCAGAGACTCTGTCAGGCTAACAAATCCAAGCTATAAACTCTTTGCAGACTCTTTGGCCTTCGATACAAAAAAGGAAATTTCTTATTTTAATGGTCCGACTTACATTTTCAATGACGAGGATATGGTCTATTGCGAGGGAGGTTTTTATGATAATAAAAAGAACTTTTCTGTTCTCAGCGGAAACCCATATTACCTGCAACGAAAGGAAGACGGCTACAAAAAAGCAAAAGGCGATACAATCATTTATGATGGAAACATCAATAAATACTACCTTATCGGCAATGCAGTGTATGAAGATGGCGACAAGGAAGTAAGGGCCGATACCATTATTAGGGATGGAGCATCCGATCAGTTCTTTTTCAAAGGAAATCCAAAATTCAGAAGTCTTGACTCCACTCAAAATCAAACGATTGATTCAAAATATTCCTTCTATGATGCAAAAACAGAAACCCTAATTTTCAGGGAAGATGTCAGGGTTGTTGACAAATCACAGGTTTTGGTTGCAGACAGTCTCGATTATGTAAGAAGTACAAGGACAGGAGTTGCCAAAGGCCGTGTAGCCTGGGAAGATTCCGTCTCAAATGTACGTATTTTGTGTGGAGAGGCTATTTACAATGATTCTACCGGAGCATTCTTGGCAAAGGAAAATCCTATTTTGGTAACAAAACTAGACAAGGACAGCTTATGGTTGAGTGCCGACACATTGCGTGCGCTTCCGGAGGGGAAAGACAAAGATAAAAAGACATTTTATGCCTATTATAATGTCAAAATTTTTAAATCTGACATACAGGGCCTTTGCGATTCACTCACCTACAGTCAGCAGGATTCGCTGTTTCAGTTTTTTAAAGATCCGGTGCTTTGGTTGGATTCGGTACAATTTACGGCCGATACCATTAGAGCTGTCATGGCGGCAGGTAAAATGAAGACTGCTTTCTTAAAACAGAATTCACTAATTATCAGCACAGAAGACCAAGTCTATTACAATCAGATAAAAGGTAGAAACATGCAGGCCAATTTTGCCGAAAACAAACTGCAGAATTTGGATGTACAATCCAATGGAAAAGCTGTTTACTACGCTACTGACAATGAAAAAAAATATATGGGGGTAAATGATGTGGACTGTTCTGATATGTACATGTTATTCAACGAGAACCAGATACAACGAATTAAATTTACAGGTGAACCAAAGGCTGTGCTCTATCCAATGGGCATGACAGATCATACTGCAATGAGAATCAAAGAATTCATTTGGCTGGAAGAAAAACGTCCAAAATCAAAGTTTGAAATTACGGGCAACCGAGACTGGTCTTACCGCATTGCCGAACTTTCAGGAATAGCGCCTGTAAAAATTGACAGTCCGGAAATTGAACAGGATAGCATCATTCAAGCTATCGCAGCCCCGGACAGTTTGAAACAGCCCAATATTATTCAGCCCGATCCTACAAAGGGCAGCGGCAAATTAAAACCAAAAGAGAATCCGGCGCTGCCAAATACAGAGGGCAAACTGAAGGGCGAAAAAAAAGAGGATTAATAGATTATTTTTTTCTTGGGATCGATAAAGTTTCCCAAGTTCCCTGATTTAAAAGTTTGCAAAGCAGCACAATTTGTCCCACATGATAGGCATAGTGCATAAGTTGCCGTTGAATGGCCTCTCCTACCCATTGCGGATGTTTGTTAATCATCACTGACTTGCCCCAATCTGATGCCTCCAATTCGTCTATTGCCATAAAAAGCACCTGCCATCCCTCCTGCCATTTTTCCATCATTTCATCCCTGCTTTTCAGGTCATTTTCAAACTCCGAATCTCTATCGCGCCATTCTTTTTCACCATCAGAATGTAAAAAATCGGTCCAACGCGACAGCATATTTCCCCATAGGTGTTTAACAATTGTGGCAATACTGTTGCTTTCAACATTTACTTGAACAAACAGGAACTCATCTTTCACCTGTGCCATGGCTTTTTCCCCTGTTTGTTTGTATTGTTCAAACATTTTTTTGGAAAGTGTAATCTGATTCAATGCCAGTGTTGCTATTTCTGCATTGTCATTTTCAGGTAACTCAGCCGGAATATTTACGAATGCTATATTTAACGGGTTTTCAGTATAAAGTGCTATCAATTCAATATTTATTGCTTCAATATCTAATAAATATGGGTCATACTTTAATTTTTGATGCGCCTCATCATGCCTTT
>JBIKQC010000568.1:0-2854 GCA_044349855.1 Saprospira sp. | reverse complement strand
GTCTTTAAAAAATGAATTAGAAAAATGGTATAAGAAAAATGAAATTGACTTCATCTGGGTATCAAGTAATGAGTTTTTGACCTGCGACTGTGATGGAAAACATCCAAGTGGTGGTCACTATGAATTAAAGAAATGAAAGCAGGAGCGCAATACAGCATATTTGCAATAGACGGTCTGTAACAGCAGTAAAATTTATGCCGCGCATCTCGGTGTTTTAAATATTGGCTTCATTCGTACATTTAACTTCTCGGACAGCGGCACAACTTTTAGCTATAAAACCGTTATACGGCATTTTAAACGATATCATAAATATGAAAGACTTCTATTAACAACCAAAAACATTTCAAGGATTGAAGCTGTTTTATTGCTGATATCTGGTTTTTTGACAGCACTTTCATTGGTAGACCTCCTGTTAAGACTGAAATGCATCTAAACCATTTTTCAACTAATACTGTTTAATTATGAACTAATCAATGTACCAATGAAAATCAATTTTCTTCTCACTTCAATTGCTATTCTGCTCATAGTTCAAAGTAGCAAATCTCAAACTACTGTTAGTGGTGGTATTTATTCAAATACAACATGGACCTTGGCCAATAGCCCTTATTTAATGACTGGCAACATTGTTGTTTTCCCTAGCGTAACATTAACCATTGAGCCCGGTGTAGAGGTAAGAGTGCGGGAGAATGGCCAATCAGGTGTACCATATTATCTGGAGACAAGAGGAACCATTAATATGGTGGGGCAGTCGGGTGCACGAATCACGTTTAGAGCAGATACAGCAATTACTACCGTAGGTACTTGGGCAGGCTTTAAAATTAAAAATTCGCAGGGAGGAGCTATAAACTACGATTATGTAAGCATTTCAAACGCTGTTAATTGTTTTGATTACGATGCATCGCTGCCCAGTTTGATTGATTTACATGGATCTGATTTTAGTTATAACTACTATGCAATAACGGTAGGCACCGAACTGATTGCTCAAGATTGCAACTTTATTGATAATGACAACGCGGTGAATGGTTGGAGTATTTTTACATTTAACAACTGTGTTTTTCAAGATAATGCCAGTGCATTAACCCTGTATGCAAGTAGCCTGAATATAAACAATTGCAGGTTTACCGACAATAACCTAGGCATACGATTGAATTCAACCTCGTTGAATGGATTGAACGTAAATAATACCACTTTTGAAGGCAACGATGTGGCTTTCGATAATGCAGTGAATGGAACTATAGATTCCTGCACCTTTTTAAACAACCTGGAAGCTGTAAAAAATACCGTTTATTTAGACCTTACTAATTGTGATTTTGCTGGAAATGGTACTGCTCTTCAGGTTGGATTTGGCACCACAGTGAGAGATTGCCAAATTGAATCAAACGAAACAGGCATTGCACTTGGACCTATTTCTTTTGGACAACCTGCGCCAATTATTGAAAACAATCGTATTTGTTTTAATCAAGATTATAATATTGATAATCGCACTGATTTAAACCTTTTTATTCCAACTAACTGTTTTTGCTCCACCGATTCAAGCGAGGTTGAAGATAAGATTTTTGACGGTTACGACGACATAACAAAGGGATTAATTAGCTATGAAATATTTGATACCAACTGCACTTCTGTGCTGAGGACGGTGCAAAAAGCGGGTCAATCTGTTGGGACAATAGACAGCAAAAAAGCTGCGGAATTACTTGTTTTTCCTAATCCCTTTGTCGAAAATCTTTTTCTCACTAATTCAAAGGGTTACAAAGCCTATCAATTACTTTCCTTACAGGGTCAACTAATTCAAGGTGGAAACTTAGTGGATGGCACAAACTCAATTCAACTATTCGAACTGCCTGCTGGAACTTATTTCTTAAGATTAACAGATGATAATCATAGCAGCGAATTTGTAAAGGTAATGCATAATTAGGTTTCCTTACCCACAGGCTATATACCACCGCTAGTTGTCAACAATGCTTAAATTACGCATACTTATATTGCTCCTTGCACCTTTTGTTCTAATCTCAATGACGATTATTCAACGAGATGAATTTAAAAAGGAAGTGGATGCCTATGTCGATTTACTTTTATCCAGCTATGATAATACAAATGAAACATACTCAGGTAAGGGAAATGCAATCTTTCTCCATTCGAATGTAAGGGCTAAATGGAAAAAGGAAATTTCATTAAAGCATAAGTCCAATGCTGCAAATGACCTAACAAAATACCCCCAAATACATTACGGATTTTACCAATTTTCGAACAAGAAAAAATGTAAGTTGGCAGTTGATAGTCTTTTCAATTGTTTTGGCAATGACTGTGTTGAAATAAAATGGGGAGAAAATAAAGATTATATCAGTTCTATGTCTTCCATTTATATTATCAATGATTATGAAATCATAGTTTGTAAAGCACAACCTATTTATGAACTCGAATTTTGGTATTCTATTACATCCGAACTGACAAGAAAATTCAAAAAACCTAATTCAAGAATCATTAGAATAGACCCAAAAGGTGTTATTTCATTTGAAAATTAAAATGCCCCACTATTTACATGACTAAAAATTGACGCTTAAGCGCTCAGTAGATATATTTGTGATGAATCCCGATTGCTGCTATCGGGATTCGCCAAGCCCGAAAACCTTAGCAGTCAGTCAAAACAAAAATTACGCAAAAAACTATAATCCAAATAATTATCTTAAAAATGGAGGAAAGAGATTATTTTAAAAGACAAATTGATTTACTTGGAAAAGTTCTTAGTAAATTATTAGCAGCATTAATTGATAAAAAAAGTAGTGGTGGAATGACAAATGGGATTGAAATGACAAATCAAGTTTTGAAAAGCGAATTAGATATTAAAATTATTGAT
>JBIKQC010000567.1:0-2855 GCA_044349855.1 Saprospira sp. | reverse complement strand
AATTTGGTGGCGAAAATTCGGCAGAAGTATTTTGTCTGCACAGTTGTCAATTCCTAAGGTTAAAAGTATGGAAGTCAGATGATGACTGTATTTTTACAGTTTGGAATATCTCTTCTGATTTTGAACTTCACCAAATTAACAAAGAAATTTTACATGAAAAAATTCAAGAGAAAATCCTTGATTTTAACTTAGAAGAAATTTTTGTAATCTCAAGGACTTTTATGCAATTTGCCGGTTCCAATTCAACTTTATTGCTTATTGATAATCATGGTTTTATTCATAATATTTGGTCTAAACAGCTTGAATTGTCAGCCAAGTTGAATGATCCGATTCAACACAAATTGTACGCTGATTTTTTTCAGTCAATTGATATGCAAAATGAAATTGGAAATGCAATTTTAGAAAGAAAACAATATATTATTAGCCGCCCCTCCTTTTTGAATCCCGACTGTTATTGGAATTTATCTTTTACTTGTGATCCCAAAATTGATAAAGAAGAAAAAAATGTATTGCTCATAGTTCAAATTTCTGATATTTCTACACAAAAAAAGGAGCAGGAAATTAGAGAAAAAAGGCTGTTCAGACTTGAAAAACAGCAAAAAGCAATTTCCTTTTTATCCAAACATCCCTATGTGGTTATGGGTGATTTTGATAATTCTGTTAAAGTTTTTACTGAAACCGTAGCTGAAGTTTTGTCAGTGGAGCGGGTAGGGATTTGGCTTTTTGATTTTGCAAATAACAGACTCAATTGCGTAGAATTATATTTAAAAAGTATTAATAGTCATCAAAAAGATACTGTTTTAGAAGTTAGTGATCTGCCAAATTATATTGAAGTTCTAAAAACTGACAAACCTCTCGAGGTTTCAGATGCGATTAATGATCAACGATGTAGTGAATTTGCTGATGATTATCTTGTTCCTTTAGGAATAAGTTCTTTGTTGGACACTGTTTTTCGAGTACGTGGCGAGATGAGAGGTGTAATATGCTATGAGCATGTTGGTCAAATGCGAGTCTGGCAGGATGATGAAGTTTCTTTTGCACGTGAAATCGCCGAACAGTTGGTACAGACACTAAACAATGCGGAACAGAAAATTGCAGAACAGGCGCTGCAGGAAAAAAATCGTGCATTGGAACAGCTTAATATTGAATTGCAAAAAGCAAAAGTTCAGGCTGAAACTGCTAATAAGGCCAAAAGTATTTTTTTGGCAAATATTTCTCATGAAATAAGAACTCCAATGAATGGAATTATTGGACTTACTGAATTGGCATTGTCTTCAAAGCTTGATGATACTTTGCGAAATTACCTTTCCAGTGTACATCATTCAGCTTATTCTCTTTTAGGAATCATTAATGATTTACTTGATTTTTCCAAAATCGAAGCTGATAAAATGGAAATTGAGTCAGAGAAATTCAGTGTTCATAAACTTGTGGAAGATATTTCAAAAATGATAGCTACTCGCTGTTATGATAAAGAACTCGACCTCTTTATAAATATTGCGCATGATGTGCCTGGAAATTTAATAGGGGATAGTCTGCGTATACGCCAAATATTGATAAATTTCTTAAGCAATGCAGTTAAATTTACAGTTCAGGGAGAAATTAAACTGAATATTCTGTTAAACAATTTTGATAGGGATAAAAATATCTATAGGATTGATTTTCAAGTTATAGATCATGGTATTGGTGTAGAAAACTCAAAACTGGAAAAAATATTTGAGGCTTTTTCTCAGGCCGACAGTTCTACTTCCAGACAATATGGTGGTACAGGCCTAGGTTTAGCAATTTCAAAAAGGTTGGCAATGCTTATGGGGGGCGAAATTCTGGTTAAAAGTTCTCTGGGTGAGGGCAGCATATTTACCTTGAGACTTGAGTTGGAATCTTTAAAAAATGAAAAATCCGAATACTCTAAAATTCCATTGCAAAATAAATTGCTGCTAATAGCTTCAGAAAATACTAATGAAACGAATTATATTTACAATTTAGTTAATGAATGGGGAGCTCAAGCTGTAATATGCAATCATGATCTTAAGCAATTGCCTGAAAAGAAATGGGATAAAATTATAGCAGATACCACTTTTGCAAAAAAAATTTTAAAGGATAATCCTGATTTTGAAAGTAATATTCTGATGTTGGTATCTGAAAATGATAAGCAACAAAATTATCATTTTGAAAATTATATTCTCAAACCAATTTTGCCTTGGGTTTTACTTAAATCACTGTTAGAGTTTACATTAAAGGATAAATTGCCAATTTTGCCAAAAATAAATAAAGAATCACCCGAATGGCTGAAAAGATATAAAATTCTCATAGCTGAAGATAATAAGGTTAATATGCTTCTGCTAAAGCAGATCCTAGTAAAATTGGAAGTAGGGGAGATATTCCAAGCATACAATGGTTTAGAAGCTTTTGAAATGTTTAAAAAATATAAGCCCAATTTAATTTTTATGGATATTCAAATGCCTGTTTTGGATGGATTTGAAACAACTCAAAGAATTAGAAACAGTGAACTGAATTCTGATTTTAAAGTACCTATAGTTGCGCTTACTGCCAATGCAATGAAGGGTGATAGAGAGCAATGTATAGAAATTGGAATGAATGACTATATTTCTAAACCTTTTTTGAAAGATCAGATTGAGAGAATTCTAAAACAGTTTGCAGAGAAGATTGGTAATTTGTAAAAAATGCGAATCAAGTGTTAAAAAAATGTCTTTTTTTTACATCAACGGCTCAGAAATATTTGCCATAATAATTTGGCAATATGGTATTTATACAGACAATGCGCAGTTTTAACAGGTCATCCCTACGGGGCTTAAAAATTTTGTTTATATATTTTGTTTACATCTTAATACTAAGAA
>JBIKQC010000121.1:0-9997 GCA_044349855.1 Saprospira sp. | reverse complement strand
TTAAACCCAAATCCGTCATTAGAAATTCTATTCGCTTCGCGGAGCCTTCGGGTTCCAAGCCTAAATTGCTGTGAAACTAAGCACTTACTCGTTTTTTGGGTTTTGAACCGAAGGACCGTGAAACGAAATAGAGGTAACTATTTATAGAGCTCGCTGTGCTCGGTTCTTCACCCCAAAAAACTCCGTGAGTACTTATTTTCGCTTCGCGGAGCGTTGGTTCTTTGCCCTTTAGGCTTTCATCACGAACTCTAATGACGGATCTGGGTTAAAGCAATAGTTGTAATATCAGACTGTTGGTCAAAAAAATAGCTTTGCATAGGGGGAGAATTAAATTTCTGCATCAATTAGGCAGAGAAAACGAATTTAAGTTTCTTCATTTTGTAGCATAGCGTGATTCTATAAGGAGCACCGACCAAAAGGGTTGGCAGCTCCTTTTTTGTATATTACAATTTATCCAATCGCCTACAAAAAATGCCAAACCATTAAAGTCCACATTTCCGCAACTCAAAATTATATTATTTTTTTCCGGAAAATCGATTTTATGCGTCATTGTAGTGTATATATGCTGCTTTTACTTATTCGCCAACTGACCGCAGGCAGCATCTATATCCTTACCTCTTGAACGGCGCACCGTCACGGCAATTCCATTTCTGTTCAGAAAGCGTGCAATATTGTCAACCTTCGATTCTTCAGATTTTTCGAGCTCCACACCATCCACTTTGTTGTATTCAATAATATTCACCTTTACATTGGGTACTTTTCTGCAGAGTCGCAGCAGATTTTCAGCATCTTCCTGATCATCGTTAAAATCGCGGAAAGCAATGTATTCAAAAGTGATTTTATTGTCTTTGGTATTTTTTTGGAAATACTGAAGGGCTTCGGTCAGAATATTCAGATTGTTCTGCTCATTGATGGGCATAATCTGATTTCTTTTGAAGTCATCGGCCGCATGCAGTGAAATAGCGAGATTTGTTTTGAGTCCGTCATCTGCCATTTTTTTAATCATTTTGGCAATGCCGGCGGTACTTACCGTGATTCGGCGCGGAGCCATGCCCATTCCATTTTCGGAAGTGAGCATACCGATGCTGTCATACACAGGCTTGTAGGCCAAAAGGGGTTCTCCCATGCCCATATATACTACATTTGTAATGGGATGTTTATAGGTCTCCATACATTGGCGGTTGACCAGCAATACCTGATCGAAAATCTCCGGGGCATCGAGGTTTCGAATGCGTTTCATCTGTCCGGTAGCACAGAAGCTGCAGGTAAGGCTGCAGCCCACCTGACAGGAAATACAAACGGTATAACGGTCCTGTTCGGGTACAGGAATAAGCACCGATTCAATAAGATGTCCGTCGTGCAGACGAAAACGGGTTTTGATGGTACCGTCGGTACTGCGCTGAACAATATCCGACACAATCGGGCGAATGACAAAGGCTTCTTCCAGTTTTGTACGAAGTGCTTTCGACAAATTGGTCATTTCTTCAAAACTGTGCGCGCCTTTTTTCCAAAGCCATTCAGAAACCTGATCGGCCCGAAATTTTGATTCGCCCATCGTTTTGAAATATTCAATCAGATCATTTTTCTCGAGGAGACGTATATCCTGTTTCATTTTATTATGCGTATATCAGTACTTGTTGTCAAGTATCGGGTAAAAAATTTATTTATAGCGCTCCCTTCCAGATTTTCCAGGCAGCTTTAGCCTGTCCATAAAGCATGTCCAAGCCATTGCAGACAGCGGCTCCCTGTTCTTTTCCCTTTTTCATAAAAAGGGTTTCTTCGGGATTATATACCAGATCGAAAAGTATATGGCTTTTGCCTAATGCGCTGTAGGGAATTTCGGGGGCAGCGTCAATTGCCGGAAACATGCCCAAAGGAGAACAATTAATGATGAGTTTATGTTCCTCAATGAGCTTTGCATTCAAATCTTTATAAGTTAGCTGACCTGCTTTTGGACTTCGGCTGATAATCAGACAGTCAATATTCATTTTTGTTAAAACAAAACAGACTGCCTTCGCCGCGCCGCCGCTGCCCAAGACCAATGCCTTTTCTATTTTTTTATCTGCCAAAACGGATTTCAGGCTGTTTTCAAAGCCGATAACATCGGTATTAAAACCCTTCAACTTGCCTGTTTTGCAAAATTTGATGCAGTTGACAGCACCAATTTCTGCAGCTGTTTCATCCAATTCATCCAAATAAGGAATGACTGCTTCTTTGTAGGGAATCGTAACATTCAAACCGGCGAAATCCTTTGTTTTCAACAATTCAAATTCAGAAATACCGCTCAATTCAAGCAATTCGTAACTTCCCTTCAGCTGTTTTTCAACAAAGAGATTTTCAAAAAAGCGCTTTGAAAATGAATGGCCAAGCTTTTTACCTATCAGACCCAGTTTTATCATCCTTTTTTTTGGATTTCATTTTTGCTTTTATGAATTCAAATATAATAGGTAAAACAGATAGGCCTATGATTCCAAAAATAACCAATTCAAAGTTTTTCTGAACAAAGGGAAGTGTTCCAAAGAAATACCCAAGCAATGTCAGGCCAAGTACCCAAATCACCCCACCGATAATATTGTATTGAATGAATTTGCTGTATTTCATGTCGCCAATACCGGCAACAAAAGGTGCAAAAGTTCTTACAATCGGCACAAAACGGGCAATAATAATTGTTTTAGGTCCGTGCTTTTCGTAAAAAACATGTGTCTGATCTATAAATTTCTGTTTTACCAATTGTCGGCCGCCAATTTTCATTTGCAGCATTCTCAGTCCAACTTTTTTTCCTAGGAAATAGTTGAGCCCGTCTCCGGCTATTGCCGCTATAATAAGCAGTCCCAAAACGAGAAAGAGGTTCAGATTCGCCGCTTCGCCCTGTTCATTGACTACACCTGCACAGAAGGTTCCGGCTGCAAACAGCAGGGAATCGCCGGGAAGGAATGGCATGACAACCAGACCTGTTTCTACAAAAATAATCAGAAACAAAATGACATAAATCCAAATGCCATATTCCAAAATCATGGTATGCAGATGATCATCCAAATGCAGGAAAAAATCTAAAATAGCGTGTAAAAATTCCATCGTAATAATTTTTAATTAACTTTTCTGCGTATTCAAAGTGCTGACTGATCCGACGCTCTGATTATTTAAAAAATTGAGCATTGAGTTCTTCCAGATATTCATCGGGATGATCATTGTCATGAACAATTTTGGCCAAAGCCCTGTTCAGTTCCGGACCCAGAACAGCTTCTTTGTCGCTGTCGGCAATATCTTCATAAGCGATGTGCAATTCCATTTTGTTTTCATTGCAGGAATCGGTTATAAAAAGTTTTAAAGCCAGTAGGCAGACCTCTTTTAAATTTTCCATAATATTTTTAAGTGCCGGACATATTTTCCAAAAAGATAAAATGCCAAAAGTCAAAAGTTGCCTTTTCGATAACTTTTGACTTTTGACCAAAGTAGGGAGACAGCTAAGGCTTCCTGCTTATCGGTTAAAACAGCTTTTTAGTTGTTCTCTCCAGCATTGGGATCAATTCCCAAGTATTTTAAACTAAGTGCAGGGCTGTATTCAGATGCATAATTTCCAACACGTGAAACCATTGCCAATGCCTCTTCTTTGTCCATACCGGTAGCTTCGCGGATAACTTTCAGCGCCAGCATGTTTTTGTAAATACCAAAAGACACACCGAACATGGAATAGTTTACCTCGAGAATTTCGCGATAAAATTCAACCGGAAGATCTTCAGGCGTTTCGAAGATTGGCGCAAGCACCTGAAAATAAACTTCATCTTCTTCTTCCAAATACCAACAGTCGATCCAAACTTCCTGATCGCCGCGCATTAGCGCCCAGGCACCAAGTTCTTGTTCGTCACGGCAGCTGTTTGGATCTACGCCCAATTCAGTAATTGCTTCTTCTACAATTTTGTAGTAATCTTGAATGTTTGCCATTATTAGTAGAACTAAATATGTGAGTAATTTATTATCTTTCGACAAAGATAGGAATTTGTTAAATCTTTAGCTATGATAAAAGTCGAACATTTATTTAAATTTTTTAGCCTTAGTTCTGCGCAACAGAAAGAGTTGGGTATCAAAACAAAGGAATTATCTGCTCTTACAGACCTTAGTTTTTCATGTTCAGCAGGGAAAATACTGATGGTATTGGGCAGCAAAAACTCCGGAAAATCTACACTTCTGGGCATTTTGGCCACAATATTGAAACCCGATAAGGGCAGTGTTCAGCTTATGGGTTTGGATTTGAACACTCATGCTGCTGAAATCAGAAAACATGTTGGAATTTTTTCGGCCAATCAGCCATTTTTTGAATATCTGACGGTGGCAGAACAGTTGGAGTACAGCGCCGGGCTGAAAGGTATGACTGGGGGGATGATTGCGGATCGACTTCCTGTAATTTTGGAAAAATGGCATTTGGCGGCTATTAAAAACAAAAGGATTAGCTCTATTTCCGCTGCTGAAAAACTTTTGCTCGGTATTGCCCAATCAGTTGTTCATAATCCACGTTTGCTTTTGCTCGACGAGCCTGCACTTGGACTTGACCTCTTCAGCGCAAAGCCGGTTTTCGAATTGGTCGAGTATGCCAAAAAGGCTGGAATGACAGTTGTTTACGCTACCAATAATCTGAGCAAAACAGAACTGATAGGTGACGAGCTCATCGTATTGCATCAGGGCAGACTTATCCATCATTCCTCAATCGTTGATTTCAGGAACCTTTCAGAAGATTCCCTTTCTGCCGCTTTTCTCAGCCTGCTGCATAAAGCTCAGGTTTAATTAATTATGTAATTAGTTAATCCGTACCAATCCCATGTTTCTAATCAAAAAAGAATATAAATCCATTTCGCGTCAAAGCCGCAGTTATTGGTTGCTCCTCATGGCTTTTCTCATTCCGTTTGGGCTATTTTATCTGTTGTTTGGATTTGCAGGTCTGACTATTCAGGATCAGCTGGAAGGCAGCAATAATAAGAAATTTAAAGTGGCCTGGATTGCCGAAGGAAATCAGGCAGCCGAGCTGCGCCGCAAATTGGAACTGCATCTGCAGGTCTCCCTAACAGATACTTTTGAGGTGGCGGATCTGCCCGAAGCATTGTCAAATGACAGCATCAGAGTAGGCATTGTTATTGGGGCCAATTTTGATTCTGCTGTGGCCAATCAGCAAAAAGCCAATATAACACTTTATTATAATGGCAACAGCAAAGGTCTCTCGATTGTGGAAAAAACCATTGCCAATTACCGCAAAGAGATTTCCCGAAAAAATATCAAGGACAGTAATCTGCCCGAGGGAATAGTCAGTCCAATAGAAGTGACCGAGCGCGACATGAGCAATATGCAGGAAATCATCAAAAACATTTCCGAAATAATGAACCGCTCCGTCGCAACCTTAATTTCACTTTTGCTGCTTGTTTTTGGCGCTATCGGTGCCCGAATGGGTTTGCGAAGCTTGTTTTGGGAGGAGGAAAAACGCGGACTCAATTACATGGTACAATATGCTGTTATACCCTACAGTAAAATTTATTTTGCAAAAATGTTCGTTGTTAGTTTCTTTTCCTGGATGATGATGTTGCTTGCTCTTTTTGGTTTTGCTTCGGCGCTGTCATTTGAACAACAGGGTATTATGGAGGGAATCATGCTGCAATTGAGGGGTTTACTCAGTTGGAGCAGCTTCGTCTTGTTATTCGTTACAGCGGTCCCATTGGCTTTGCTTTTCTGCGGATTTTGGGGATTTCTGGGCACCTGGACGAAAAAATATGCTTCTTTTGCTGCAAATGTCAGTATGCTTTTGCTGATTGTTCTTTTTCTTTTAGGTAGTTCTATAGAAATAAACCTGAACTTATTCTCCGCATTTATTCCCTTTCTTTCGGCTGTTTTAGTCTCAAAGGCATTGTTTTCAGGAGAATACAGTATGTTTTTACTTGCTGCTGCTTGGGGAGGATCATTGTTTTGGGCTCTGCTTTTTAATTATTTAAATGCATTAAAACGCAGATAAAATTTAGGTTTCCAGCGCTAAAGATAATTGAGCTGTTTCCGTCAATTTTTGAACAGCTCTTTAGCTGTTTCTATCTGTTTTACAGCTTAAGATTAGGAGGCCCCTTTTTAATCCAAAATGAAAGAGTGCAAACTTTAAATTGATTGTAATTTACAATTATATTGATAGGTATTCTTTTCGACTCATCTGCTTTTTTCAAAAGCTTTATTTGATTTAATCAAAAAAAATATAACTATCTTGCAGTGTTTTACAAAAAAATAATTTTAAATTTTTTTAGACAGGCAAGCTAAACGCTATGATTGCAATTCAGATAAGACTTAACGAAAATCTGTATTTACGTGACCCACAGCAAACCAAGCTGGGAAAAAAAATTATCGAATTCGGGATTTTACTCATAGAAGATTTAGGTTTTGAAAAGTTCACTTTCAAAAAATTGGCTGATAAGATAGATTCCACCGAGGCCTCAGTTTATCGTTATTTTGAGAATAAACATAAATTTTTACTTTATCTGGTTTCCTGGTATTGGGAATGGGTCAAATTCCAGATAGAATATAACACTATGAACATAGAGTCTCATGTGCGTAGATTGCATATATCGATTTCAATGTTAGTAGACTCTTCCAGAACAAATCCTGCGGTTGAACATGTTGATGAAAATAAACTTCACCGAATAATTGTGGCAGAAGCAGTAAAAGCCTATCATTCAAAGGATGTTGATGAAGAAAACAGGGCGGGTTTATTTTTAACATATAAAACTCTTTGCAAAGTATTGTACAATCAGATATTAAATATAAAACCTGATTTTCCTTACGCACATACACTCGCATCAACACTTATTGAAATGACTAATAATAACATCTTTTATGCAGAGCATTTGCCTTCTCTGACTGACATTAGAATACAAGACGGTAATCTTCAGGAATTAAAAACAATGCTCGAGGTCTTTGTATCAAGAATTCTTGGAGTCAGTTTTGAATAATTTTAACCCATTGATATTGCTATTGCCATTTTTTCAAACGAAATGTTAAGGGTTGAAGTATCTTTCTATGAGTATATCCATTTCTGTCTTCAATAAAAAGTTTGTTGCAAGTATTTCTTTTCCAAAAATATAGTCATCACCCCCTTTAAAATCGCTTACCAATCCACCGGCCTCCTGTACTAATATTGCACCAGCCGCTACATCCCATGGAGAAAGGCTATATTCAAAAAAAGCATCAAATCGCCCACAGGCAGTATATGCAAGATCCAATGCTGCAGAACCCAGCCTTCGGATACCTCTTGTTTTTGGCATTAGATTGCCTAAAAGCTGCAGGTAAGCCGCTGTTTTTTCAAAATCATAATAGGGAAATCCTGTAGCCAGCAGCGAATCGGACAAAGCGGCGGTTTTGCTTACTTTAACGACCTTGCCGTTTAGCTGACAGCCTCCACCCAAATATGCGGAGAAAAGCTCCTGACGGTTTACTTCATAAACCAGTCCTAGAACCGTTTTTCCATCTTTCTGCAGTGCCACACTGATTGAGAAAAAAGGCAGCTGATGCAGGAAATTGGTTGTCCCGTCCAAAGGATCGATAATCCAACGCCATTCTTTTTCGGCACTGGCAGCGATGGTTTCTTCTTCTGTGATGAATCCTGCTTCGGGCATGATATGAGCACAACCGCGCACCAGCATTTCCTCGGCAGTTTTATCGACATAACTCACCAGACTGTTGAGTGATTTCAATTCAATTTTTTCATTGTCTACTTTACCGAGTTCGGCAGCAATAAAATTGCCCGTTTCTCTTATCAGCATTGCCGTTTGGCTACAAATATCTTTCAATAAGGGTTGCGTCATAGTCTGAATATTTTAGGAAAGATAGAAATTATTGTTGTTCTATCATTATTTCAATTAAAAATCTATCGCTGCCGCGGGCTTTTTTTACTTTTGTCTTGATCTCGTCAAAAATGAAGGAAACAAAAATAAGTCGGGGTTATGTTGGGTCCTTTGACTGAAGGACCCAACATGACCCCAAAACCATAATTGGCCGGACAATTCCTTTTGCTTCATATGAACTGCTTTTTAAGTAATTTAGACTTGGTCCTTTACCCCCAATGCTTTTCCATCTGCCGTTGCTTCCTGACATACGGATAATTATTTATTAATCATGCGAATCAAGTGTTAAAAAAGGTCTTTTTTTACATCAACGGCTTAGAAATATTTGCCATAATAATTTGGCAATATGGTATTTATACAAACAATTCGCAGTTTTAATAGGTCACCCCTACGGGGCTTAAAATTTTGTTTACATCTTAATACTAAGAACAGGTCGCTCCTCTGGAGCGAAAAATGGCTCCGTAGGAGTCTAATGTTCTTAGCTATAATTGAATAAGATGAAAAAAAAGCCCCGTAGGGGTGACCTTTTTGATTGCTTAACAAGGTTTTGTGAATATATTAGTTTTATAAAATCCAACCCTTGATTCACATTAATCATCAATAATTGAGATAATGACCCACTAAAAACCAAAGAGTTTTGACTTTTATCCGAGCATTTCTTAAATTTGTAAGATTAATATTTAAATCTCTCATGGCAAATAAATTCCTCAGCGCAGCTTGGCGCAATCTGGCGATGGCCAATTATGAAATCGCTCCCAAAATGCTGGAACATTTGATTCCAAAAGGCACCGAGATAGATCTTTGGAACAATACATCCTATGTCAGCCTGGTAGGTTTTATGTTTGAAAATACCAAAGTTTTGGGTATTCCGATCCCTTTTCACAGAAACTTTGAAGAGGTAAATCTGCGATTTTATGTTCGCTACAAAGCCGAAAATGAATGGCGCCGTGGTGTGGTTTTCGTAAAGGAAATTGTGCCGAAACCGATGATTACATTGGTAGCCAATACCGTTTACGGAGAGCATTATCAGACACTACCTATGAAACACGAAATCAACAGTGGCTTGGATAAGCTGCAGGTAGAATATTTTTGGAAGTTCAAAAACGAATGGAATCACTTTAAAGTGATGGCAAACCCCGATGAAAAGCCAATTTTGATAGGCTCTGAAGAAGAATTTATCACGGAACATTATTGGGGCTATACCCAACTTAAAAACAACCGCACTTCTCAATATCAGGTGGAACACCCAAGATGGAATTTTTATGAGGTGGAAAACTACGATATTAATTGCAACGCCAAAGAACTTTATGGAGCTGTTTTCGGTGAATGTATGTCACAAAAACCCTTATCTGTTTTCCTCGCAAAAGGCTCGGATGTTGTGGTGAGAAAAGCCGGCACATTATAAATCTAACCCCAAAAAAGTTTACCTGAAATCTTTAAACTACCTTTTTCTTTTTAATTACTTTTCTTTTTGTTAATATTAAGTAATCGAGCATAAATAATGATATGTTATCAATGAATGGATTTTTTATACTGACAAGGCAGAAAACACAGCTGAAGTGGTCTCGTCACAAATGACGAGAGCGAGGCTTTCTAACGAAGTCAGAATGAAAAAGACTTCGTTCAAAGCTATTATTATTTGTGCTTGATTACTTAGAAGCAGTATTAGCATTATATATTTTAAACAGTTCAGATTTACTGTTGATGTTTAATTTTTTGTATATATTTTTTATGTGTGTCCTCACTGTATCAATGGATATGGAGAACCTGTCAGCAGCGATTTTATAGCTGAGCCCTTCCAGAATGGCATTTGCGATTTCGATTTCTCTATCGGAAAGTTTTTCAAATTTTTTATCAGTCCGGTTGAAAAATTCCATGACTTTTTTGGCAATTTTTGGCGTCATGTAAGCACCTCCATTTTCAACAGCTTTAAATACCTCTAGCAGATTATTATTGAAACTTTGTTTGTCGATATAGCCAACGGCGCCTTTTTGAAGTGCGCTAAAAATTGTATCAGTATCATCTTTAATTGAATTGATAATTATTGAGACAGCGGGATTTTTATTCAAAATTAAATCTATAGCATCCAAGCCGTTCATCTCTGGCATTATCAGATCCAATAAAATAATTTCGGG
>JBIKQC010000120.1:0-10013 GCA_044349855.1 Saprospira sp. | reverse complement strand
TAGCTTTTATTTTGAAAGTTTCATTGCTGACATTGTCTTTAATTTCAGCCGCTTCCAATTTACCGTTACTGTCATAGTCAAAAGCGCTGACTTCAGCATAATTGATACAGACAGCACCGTATTCAACAGCAGTTTTCATCACTTCTATGGTCAGTCGGGCATCATCGGTTCGGTATTCGTAGTAAAGACCGCCGGCTTTAAGGCCATCTGTGCGCAAAAGGGGTTCAGCCTTTGCAGCATCGGACTTTGAAAGCATTTTTTTTCTTTCGTTTTTATCTACACCGGCCAGCCAGTCATAGATCCAGAGTGCCCATGCACTCATGTTTTTGGAGAGGGAGCCGCCATCCACAATTGGCAGCAGCATTCTTTCTGGAATGACTATGTGCCTTGCATTTCGGTGAACCGTGGCACGCTCGGTACCTACTTCATGCACCAGTTTAAATTCCAGCTGCTTCAGGTAACGCAGTCCGCCGTGAATGAGCTTGGTGGAGCGGCTGCTCGTACCCCAGGCAAAGTCTTTTTTCTCTATCAATGCCACTTTCAGACCACGGGTCGCAGCATCTAGGGCTATGCCTGCACCGGTTATTCCTCCGCCGATAACCATAAGGTCAAACTCTTCGGTTTTCAGCAGATTGATATTTGACGCTCTTTCAAAAAAAGAAAAGCGCTTGGAAGTTAATTTTGGATTCATAGTAAATCGGCCTTGAAATTATTATTTAATGGCCCTTACAAAGATAATGATTTTACGAAAAAATCCTTCCGAATTCGCGATTCGCGAATTGCGAATCGCAAATTATTTTCAAAATTCTAAAAAAAGGCATTGAACAGTTTATCGCTCAATGCCTTTTTCTATTATAAATTAAGAAGTCAAATCTCATTTATTTAAAATATCTGAAATCCTGTTTGTACTGTATTTTCTGCAAAGTTTCATAAATGAGCTTAATTACATTTTCGACATCCGATTTGTGGGCCATTTCAACAGTAGTGTGCATGTATTTCAAAGGCAGAGAAATCAATGCTGATGGCACTCCACCGTTTGAATATGCAAAGGCATCGGTATCAGTGCCGGTCACGCGTGAAGAGGCACTTCTTTGGAATGGAATTTCTTTTTCCTGAGCTGTTTCAATAATGATGCGGAGCAGATTATTGTGTACTGCAGGAGCAACACAAAGATCCGGACCGGCACCGCCTTTGATATCGCCTAATTTTTCGGCTTTCATCAGTGGAGTATTGGTATTATGCGATACATCTGTGATAATCGCTACATGCGGATTGATGGTTTTTGTTATCATTTCCGCACCGCGCAGACCCACTTCTTCCTGCACTGAATTCACGATATACAAACCAAAAGGCAGTTTGATATTGTTCTCATGCAGCAGACGGGCTACTTCGGCAATACAGAAACCGCCAATGCGGTTGTCCAAAGCACGACCAGTGTAATAGCGGTTGTTCACAATCTCGAAACCATCATCGAAGGTGATAACAGAGCCTACATGAATGCCCATTGCCTCTACTTCTTCTTTGGTATCGGCACCGACATCGATGAAAATATTATCCAGGGAAGGGGCAAGATTAGCATCGGCACCCTGACGGACATGAATGGCAGGCCAGCCAAAAACACCGCGGACAGGACCTTTAACGGTATGGATATTTACACGCATAGATGGAGCAATGACTACGTCGGAGCCGCCATTGCGGATAACGCGGATAAAGCCCTCTTTGGAAATATGATTTACATACCAGCCAATTTCATCTGCATGCGCTTCAATCACGACGCGATAATCGGATTCCGGATTAATAACACCGTAAACAGTGCCGTAATTGTCAACTTTATATTCGTGAATATAAGGTTTGATATAGTCCAGCCAAATCTGTTGCCCGGGCATCTCAAAACCGGTGGGAGAAGTATTGTTGAGGTACTTCTCCAGGAATTGTTCTGAACGTTCTGTAATGAGTGACATAATAAAATATTAGTGGGTGATGTGTAAATTTGATTTTGTAAATGGCAATAGAAATTTGCAAAAACCTAATTTTGGCCAAATATAAATATTTATATAAACAACTGAAAATTTGTTGTCTAAGTAATAAAAAGAATTTTATGCTTTAGGTAAGTTCCTAATGCGAATCAAGGTAGAAATATCAAAGGCAAACATAATCGCAAAACGCAGCCGCGGGCTTTTTTACTTTTTTCTTGATCTCGTCAAAAATGACGAGAACAAAAAATCAATACTTTACTAAAAATTTCAACACTTGATTCGCCTTAGTTACTATTTTAACAAGTCCAGCATATTTATAATATCAGCCTCTTCATTGAACAAATGCACACAGATTCTCAGCCTTTCAGTTCCTTTTGGAATGGTAGGATAACGGATAGGCCTTACATCAAATCCGGACTTTTGCAAAAGGGCCGCCGCTGCTGAAACTTCTGCATTGCCGGGTACAATAATTCCTTGAATAGGCGTATTTGAGGGCAGTACAACATAATTTCCGGAGAGTTGACTGAGTGCAGATTTGAAAAAATTTACTTTTTGCTGCAAGGCCAATCTCATGCTTTCACCCTGTTTTTCCAGCAATTTATAGGCCTCTATCACATGCAGCAGACCGTGAATCGGCATTGCGGTGGAGAAAATTAGGGGTCGGGCAAAGTTTATAAGATAATCGCGTAGCAGACTGCTGCCCAAGATCGCTGCCCCATGTCCCCCGATTGCCTTGCCAAAGGTTTGTACTCTTGCGAAGACTTTTTCCTGAAGCTGCAATGCATGAACCAATCCTACCCCATTATGACCCAAAACACCCGTTGCATGTGCCTCATCAACAATAAGTGCTGCTCCGTATATTTCGCAAAGAACCGCAATTTCAGCAAGCGGAGCAATATCTCCGTCCATGGAATAGAGCGACTCCACCACTACAAAAAGTTGGCCTTTTATGGCTGAATTTTCTTCCAGTTTTGCTTTCAAGTCTCTGAGGTCATTGTGCTGAAAAGCACAGGTATCGGCCTTTCCCATACGCATGCCGTCGTGAATGCTTGCATGTACAAGACTGTCAAAAAGGATCATATCGCCCCTTCGTGGAATACTGCTCAAAAGACTTAGATTGGCATCATATCCTGAATTAAACAGCAAGGCTGAAGTTGCATTGTGAAATTGACAGAGCAGCTGTTCTAATTCCTCCATCAGAGGATGATGCCCGCTGAGCAGACGCGAACCGGTGGCTCCGGATTGAGACATTGAGTGGTAACGTATGGCTACTGAATTCTTCAGTTCCGCAGAACGGGCTAAACCCAAATAGTCATTGGAACAAAAATCGACAAGCCCTTCTTTTTGTTTCAGGCTCCTGAATGCCCCTTTCTCCTTAAGGTTTTCCAACATTTCATTCAGGCGCTGTTCTAGTTTCATATCTTAACTATGTTAGATTTAATATCTATTCAAATATTGGAAAACGATTACTAATTTAGGTTAAACTTGATAATTTGACAAAATAGCTCTTATTTTGTAAATGGAAAGCTAAACACAAAATTCAACCTTTAAAATTCAGACAGGTGCTAAGTATCTTTATCAATGAAAAACCAATATATTTGGGGCTTCCTGAAGAAATCCATGCTTTAGCGGGGATTGATGCGGTTGAGTATAACAATGACCCTAAAATGCTGCTTTCTTACATCGATGCTTTCGAAGATGAGCGCAATAAAGCAGATGGACTGCTCATTTATTCCTCAAATTTAAAGGAATTATTTAAAGATTTTTTCGATTTTTACAAAATCATTGAGGCTGCGGGTGGTCTTGTTTTATATAAATCTGAAGCTGAAGATAAAGTCTTAGCCATTTACAGAATGGGCTATTGGGATCTTCCAAAAGGAAAAATAGAAAAAAAAGAAGAACCCAAAGATGCCGCAATGAGAGAGGTCTGTGAAGAAACCGGAATCAGTAACCTGAAGATCAATAGCTTCCTAACTGAAACCTATCATACTTATTGGGACCCAAGAAAAAACAGAAGGGTTTTAAAACTTTCCTTTTGGTACCTGATGGAAACAACTGATATTGAACTGCAGCCGCAAACTGAGGAGGATATTGAACTTGCAGTCTGGATGCCTTTGCAGGAGCTCAAAGAAAAAATACCTATTTATAAAAACATACTCGAAGTAATCAAAGCTTATGAACAAGGCTACTAAAACTGCTTATATTTCTTTGGGTTCAAACATGGGTGACCGCCTTCAATACCTAAAAACTGCCGTGGCGCAAATTGGATTGAACCTGGGAAAGGTTGTTACAGCATCTAAAGTATACGAGGCAGCTGCCTGGGGCTATACCAAACAGCCCGATTTTTACAATCAGGTGATTGAAATTCAGACGACATTGAGTCCGGCACAGCTGTTGGAGGGCTGCTTGGACATTGAAAAAAGTTTGGGCCGCACAAGGACTAAACTTTGGGGTGAAAGAACCCTCGATCTGGATATTTTGTTATATGATGACAGATCTGTACAGTTAGAAACACTTAAAATCCCTCATCCCTATTTGCACCTCAGAAAATTTGTACTGGTTCCGATCTGTGAAATTGCTCCGGATCTCTTACACCCAATTTTGGAACTGACTATGTCACAATTACTGGAAAAATGCACAGATGATTTGGATATTAAACCCTTGGGGACTTAGCCCAATTTTCAACTCAGCTATTATTTTATAAATTGGCCTTTCAATTCTTAGATGCAAATACCTAACGGACATTATATTGTCATTGAAGGCAATATCGGAGCAGGCAAAACCTCACTCAGTCATAAACTGGCTGCGGAGCTTAATGCCAAACTGATTTTGGAACAGTTTACCGACAATCCTTTTTTGCCGATGTTTTATAAAAACCCCGACCGTTATGCATTTCCGGTTGAGTTATTTTTTATGACCGAGCGCCATAAACAGTTGCAGGAATACCTTGTAAAAAGAGATCTTTTTCAACATTATACTGTTTCAGACTATGTCTTTTCCAAGACCTTACTTTTTGCCGGACAGAATTTGGAAGGTGAAGAACTGCGCTTGTTCCAAAACCTTTTTTCTACGCTGAATGCGGCCTTCCCCAAACCGGATTTACTGGTTTATCTTCACCGTCCTGTGGAAGAACTTCAGGAAAACATCAGAAGACGCAACCGCAGTTATGAGGCCGATATCACAGGAGAATATCTGACGAAAATACAGCAGGCTTATTTTGAATTTTTCAGAATGCAGCAATCACAAATCCCGATTCTGCTGATGGATGTGAGCGGCATGGACTTTTTGAACAGTGGGGATGATTATAACCTCATTTTGAATGCACTTCAAAAAACCTACGAGGTAGGGCTGCATAGAGTTACAGCTTCGGAGCTTAGGGCTTCGACGGAGTTATAAGTATGTTCTCCTCAAATTTGAGTGAATAAAGAATTTTATTACTTCGGTAATTTCACAAAAATCAACTTGTGGCATATCTGCCTGCTCAAGATACTGATAGATAATTTTTTCTAAAAATGTCTCAGTAATAATATCCTGTTCCAAAAACATTTATATGTCAGGATATACTTTTAACCGTTTTTTTGCTTACTGTCTTACTACAAATGACATGCTGCTTACTACATCTTACTACAAAATCGAAAAACCCTTCATTTTTGTTATTGATAATCAATTAATTAAAATTTGTAGTAGCTGTAGTAACTGTAGTAGATACTTTATAAAAAAGAATTAATATATATACAGATCTGCCAAAAAGCAACTTTTCAAACCTTTTTAGCTCCATTTGTAGTAAGACGATTTTGGTTTTTAGGGTAAATGATGGCATTTGTAGTAGGCTGTAGTAACTGTAGTAAGATGAATTTTAAAATATTTGGGTATTATAGGGGGAAATTGAGGGATTTATTTTAAATTTGAACATATTGAATGAACTTTTTACATGCATGAAATTTACATTACAGATGAAGCTCAGAAAGATGGTTGTGTAAACAATTCCAACCCTTAGGTCATAATGAGACTTATATATCCTTTTTTGATGTATAAGAGATGTTTTGTAAGGGTTATAAACAAGTTAGCTGATATTTTAAATCGACAGTTATGGTTAAGACATATTTCAAAGGAATACGAAAGATACTAAATGAGAATATTGCTAATTCTCAAATTGAGATATTAGTTGCCGTCGCGTGGTTCACCAACCATGAATTATTTAATGCTCTTTGCGACAGACTAAGAAACGGTGTTAAAGTCTCATTATGCATCGTAAATGACGAGATAAACAATAGAGAAGAAGGATTGAATTTTCAAACTTTTATTCAACTTGGTGGTAGGCTTTATTTTAGTAAAGAAAACGAACTAATGCATCATAAGTTTTGCATTATCGATAATAGCACCTTGTTCAATGGTTCGTATAATTGGACATATTATGCAGAGAACCGTAACCGGGAAAATATTATACTATTTAAGGAAATCCCAGAACTAATAACTGATTTTAGAAGAGAGTTTGAGCTTACTATTTCAGAGTGTGATTTAGTTAACGATTATTACAATTATATTAAATACAATAAACCTCAATATTCTCAAGAGTTGTCAAAATACTTGTCTTATGACTTAATGTATCAGGCAAAACAAACTTTTTCGCATAACAATTACAAAAAAGCAGATGAGTTGATTTCAAAATCACTTAAATATAATAGGGAAAATGTAGAAGCGAAAATAGAGCAAAGAAAATTAGAAGTTGTCATCGCCAACAATCCAGAAGTTAAACAACAGAATAATCCAAATGATAAGATTGAATTTGATTTAAAACAGATTTTGAGAGAATTAGAGCAATCAATATTTGACAATTACCTTTCAGAAAACCCTGATAGAAATAAGGCTTTTATAAGTGCATCTGCAATTTATGAGTATGAAAAAGAAAATAATTTCTCAAATACTAATTGCTATAACACAGTTAACCCTGGATATATAATGATGGTATTTGGTCAATATGACAAAGCTCAAGAGTTCTTTAAACGCAACCAAAGTGCATTAGGATTTTATGACTATGGAGTTTTATCACTATTAAGAAATGACTTGAATAATTTTGCGACATTCATTAACAAAGCTTTGGATAAACTCGGTAACGCAGACCAATCTTGTGCGGCACTTTATATTCCTAAATTATCAAAAGGTATGACTGAATACATTGAGAAAAAACAAACAAATATGAAATCCACAGATACAATGAGTTTAAAAGACACCATTATGAAAATTAAACAGGACTTTAAAATATAAAAAAAATCAGCTAACACATGTTTGGCAAAAGTGGCAGTTCAGTGCTCCGCAGAAAGTTTTGATGTAAATCAAAGTTTGGTTCTCCGCATCAACATTTGTGTTAAAAACGCCACCTTCGCCAAGCGCCAAAACGTTGGCTACAACCATAACGAACAACAATAATAAAGAAAGAAACTAATGAGACAAATAGAATTTGGAGAACATCAATCAGAGAATTTGAGAGCTTGGGCATCTAATCTGCGTGACACCGTTTGGGACGCCATTGAGGAGAACTTAAATAACAGAGATAAAACTCAGAGTTATTTAGTAACTGACAACGACCTTTTTATTCCATTTATTGACACTTATGTTTCTGGAGTAATAATTCACTCCATGGAAAGCTTTTTTCTTGACTTGGGCAAAAGAATTTATTACGAAGTTATTGAGCAATATGAAAAAGACAATTCTGTAAAAGTTAACAAGGAACATTTATTTTTTGCATTATCAATGCTTTCAATTCGTTGCGGTGACGAAATCAATACAATGACATTTTGGGAATTGGCTCAAAAAGAAAATGAATACACGAACAATACAGCTCCTACAGGATTAAATAACTCTATTGATTTGCTTCAATCAAAATTCACGACAATTTTAGAACCTATTAAATTAAACTATGACGATAATAAACTGATAAAATCATTACAACCTCGTTTCGCTTTTATTGATGACTTTCAAACAGTTTTACGAAGTCTATCTGATTTACATAAAGCACACTTCTTATCTTGTGGACTCAAACAAGTTCATATACTGCAAAAATTGAGAACTTATAGCGATTTACATATCGTAAAAATATTTGCACAAGAACTTGTAAATTCACTTTGCGTTCTCAATGAAAGTCTATTAAAAGACAAAGGATTGCCAGGTACAACCATCGGTGCATTAATGAACGACATTTTTACAACTTATCCACTTGTAGGAATACATTTAGGGCAGTCAGGAAATAGTACAGGTGTTTATAGTATTGGTAAAGCAAACTTCTATTCAAAGTATGACAAATTCATAAATCATATCGAAAACAATATAACAGACGAGCATAAACTTGAAGCAGACGTTTTATATGCTCTTCACCAATTAAGAAATGAAGCTTTGCACTTAATTGACGACACCAGAAAATATTACAATGACGTGGAATTGTTCGAGAAGACTATTGGGCTTTTGTTTATTTGTGTTTCAGTAATAAACAAACTGTAAAGACAATGACAACGAAGAAGAATGGCAGCAGCTAACAACGGCTTGGTGTTATTGGGTCTGACGTTATTCGTAGAAATATTTGTACAAGGTTCAACATCTGTGCTTCGTATGAACATTAGTGCTAAAAATCCTCCACTACGTCAAGCCAAAACGTTATAGATAATTAATTTCAATCACTATGTTCAAGAAAAAAGAAGTAGAATCAAATAATAAAACGACCATGAACAATTTCTCCCAATATATAGAAAAAAAAGATCACTTTTTGATTGTAATGTTAGCAAAACTAGCCGACTTGGGATTCAGAGTCATTTCATGGGAAGAATACTATAATACGGCTAAGGAAGTTGGATATCTTAACGCTGACGAAACTCAGGAATTAATAAACAGGAGGACTCCAGGTTTTATAAGTACTGGAAATAATAATCCTCAACTTGAGGAAAAGTCTGTCTTGCTAATTATTTTATCAAAGGAATTGATAGGTTCCAATGGCGACCGTTTTTCCAATGGATTTCGAGTTTCATCAGAACAAATTTTCAATCTAATTGATTTTATTGAACTAAAGCAGGCTAAAGAAAATTCAAAAGAGGCTAAGAAACAATCGACCTTGGCAATTATTATTTCTGTTTTTGCTTTAATTGCGTCTTTAATAATAGGTTATATTCAAATTTTTGATAAAATCGAAATTGAAGAATCTCAATTAAAGTATCTTCATGAGCAAAATAATTATTATCCAGTAATAGATTCATTAAATTTTCAATTAAATAAAGTCAATGAAAAGCTTGACTCTCTAAATAATATGGCAAAACAATTGCCAGCTAATCCTAAAAAATAACTGATGTTAGCCTCAAGAGACCAACTTTTATTTTCACATTCCAAAACAACCCTCCAAATAGACAACATAACATGTTTGAACAAACCTTTAAAAATATAGACGACATACTGCACAAGGACGCAGGATGCGGCAGTGAACTGGACTATGTAGAGCAGACCTCCTGGGTATTGTTCCTAAAATATTTGGATGACTTAGAGAAGGACAAAGCCACTGCAGCCGAACTTTCAGGCAAGACTTATACTAACATTATAGCCCCTGAATATCAGTGGGCAGTGGGCAACGCCCAAAGATAAGGACGGCAAACTTGATCATCACAAAGCCATGACAGGGGATGACCTGAAAGATTTTGTGGACTTCAAACTCTTTCCATACCTCAAAAAGTTTAAAGCAGATGCCGAAAGTGCCGACACCATTGAATATAAAATTGGTGAGATTTTCAGTGAACTGAAAAACCGCATACAAAGCGGTTACAATTTACGTGAGGTAATCAACCGAATTGACGAATTGCGTTTTAGGACTCATGCTGAAAAGCACGAAATGAGTCACCTCTATGAGGACAAGATTAAAAATATGGGCAATGCCGGGCGTAACGGCGGTGAATACTATACGCCAAGACCTTTGATTAAAACCATTGTAAAAGTGGTAGCTCCCGAAATAGGACAAAAGATTTACGACGCTGCGGTAGGTTCTGCGGGCTTCCTGGTGGAAGC
>JBIKQC010000566.1:0-2868 GCA_044349855.1 Saprospira sp. | reverse complement strand
TTTTTACACCGAAATCAAAAGTCAATGAATATACAAACCATCATTAGAAATATACTGGCCTTTATAGTTGGCCTTATAGCGGGTTCCTTTGTGAACATGGGAATCATCTTAATCAGTAATTATATTATTCCTGCGCCTGCAGGAGCGGACCTTACTACAGAAGAAGGTATAAAAGCAATGGAATTGATGCAGCCCAAGCATTTTATCATGCCTTTTCTGGCGCATGCGCTGGGGACATTGTCGGGCGCCTTGCTTTGTTCAGCATTGGCAGCTTCGTTCCGATTCTATATGGTGATGCTCATTGCTTCGCTGTTTTTTGTAGGGGGAATTTATATGGTCATGCTTTTGCCATCGCCGCTTTGGTTCAACCTCACAGATTTAATTTTAGCTTATTTTCCAATGGCTTTTCTGGGATATTATCTTTTGAAGAAAAAACAAATTCAATAATTTTGTGAACTCATACCAGTTCAATATGTTTGTACTACAAATTCTGTAAAGAAAATGAACCTTAATAAACAGCATTATCATTGTAACCTTGTTTCATCGGAAATCGATGGGTGTATCTGTTTTGACAAGATTTGATAGTAATAATTCATCATCATAACAGAAGGATTCAGCGGTTTTTGCCATTGAATCCTTTTTGTTTTTAAAAAACCTATAAACTCATGGAAAGATTAAAAATCGCCATTCAAAAATCGGGTCGTCTGACTGAAGATTCACAAAATCTATTCAGTGAATGTTCTATCGATATTCAGGACGGGAAAAGGCAGCTTTTGGCGCCTTCCCCTAATTTTCCAATCGACCTGCTTTATCTGCGCGATGATGATATTCCACAGTATATCGAAGATGCAGTAGCCGATGTCGGTATTTTGGGCGAAAATGTCTGGTTGGAAAGTCAGACGCAATTGCGGATTGTAAAACGTTTGGGTTTTTCAAAATGCCGACTCTGCTTGGCTATTCCACGAGGTGAAAAATACGATGGAATCGACTATTTTCGCGGGAAGCGCATCGCTACTACTTATTCGAATATTGTAAAGAAATTTTTATTGGAGAGAGGAATAGAGGCTGAGATTCACGAAATCAGCGGATCGGTGGAAATTGCACCCAATATTGGTTTGGCCGATGCAATCTGCGATATTGTCAGCACCGGAAGTACTTTGATGAGCAACGGACTCAAAGAAGTAGAAACCGTAATGCGTTCAGAGGCACTGATGGTCGCAAATCCAAACCTGTCTCCAGAAAAAGAAGCTATTCTGCAAAAACTCCTTTTTAGAATTGAGGCAGTAGAAGCGGCAAAAAGAAATAAATATATTCTCCTGAATGTTCCAAATACCGAAATTGAGGCTATCTGCAATATACTGCCCGGCATGAAAAGTCCGACTGTTTTACCCCTGGCAAAAGAGGGCTGGAGTTCACTGCATTCTGTAGTGAATGAAGAAAAATTTTGGGAACTCATTGATAAACTGAAGGCACATGGGGCTGAGGGGATTTTGGTAGTGCCAATTGAGAAAATGATTCTCTAAACTTTGTACCGTAGAATTGTAAATCTTGCGCTGAAAAAAATACGGCAATCAGCAAATATATTTTAACTTTGCAAAAGTCGAATTTAAGCATCCTTTTGTCTCAATCGGAAACTTTTTTTGTTGACCGTTGAAATTTTGTAACCTTGCATATTCTGCCTCAACAAACATTGTTTTCCTTATTAAACTAAAGTTATGAAAGTCTTTAAACATCCTGCCCGCGAGCAATGGAATGAATTTTTAAAACGTCCAAATCCTGACAACAAAGAGATTGTGGAGTCAGTAGCTTCCATTCTTGAAAATGTTAAGGCCAAAGGCGATGAAAAGGTATTGGAATATACCGCAAAATTTGATAATGTACAGCTGAAGAATCTTGCTGTTACTCAGGAAGAGTTTGATGCTTGTGACGAATTCGTCAATCAGAAACTAAAAGATGCCATGAAAGTGGCTTATAAGAATATTCTAACTTTTCACACAACACACCGCGAGAATTACCATGTGGTAGAAACTATGCCGGGTGTACGCTGCTGGCGTCGTGCCCTGCCGATAGAAAAGGTAGGTCTTTATATTCCGAGCGGTACTGCGCCATTATTTTCAACGGTACTTATGTTGGGAATACCTGCTAAATTGGCCGGATGTAAGGAAATCGTAGTATGTGTGCCTCCTCAAGCAGACGGAACTATCCACCCTGCTGTGCTTTATGCAGCCAAAATGGTAGGATTGAAATCGGTATTTAAAATTGGCGGTGCTCAGGCTATTGCAGCTATGGCTTACGGCACAGAAACGGTACCAAAAGTGTATAAAATCTTTGGTCCGGGCAATGCTTATGTAACAGCAGCAAAACAAATGGTCTTCCGCGACGGATTAGCTATCGATATGCCTGCAGGTCCATCTGAACTGATGATTGTTGCAGATGAAACTATGCCTTCCTCCTTTGTAGCTGCAGACCTCCTTTCACAGGCTGAACACGGTGCTGACAGTCAGGTGATTTTGGTTACCTTCAAAGAAGAATACCTGAAAAGAGTTCAAAAACACCTCGAAACACAACTCAAAGATCTCGACCGAAAAGTGATCGCAGAAAAAGCTTTGGAAAACAGTTTCGGTATTATTGTCAAAACACAGGAAGAAGCTCGTGATATCGTAAACGAATATGCTCCCGAACATTTGATTGTTGGACTGCGCAACTGCAATGCTTTCGCAACAGAAATTTTCAATGCGTCAGCAATTTTCCTGGGCAATTACTCTCCGGAAGCGGTCGGTGATTATGCTACAGGTCCCAACCATACACTGCCGACAGGCGGTTTTGCCAAAATGTTCAGCGGTGTAATGCTGGAGTCTTTTTCAAAAA
>JBIKQC010000565.1:0-2871 GCA_044349855.1 Saprospira sp. | reverse complement strand
TTTATAGAGCTCGCTGTGCTCGGTTCTTCACCCCAAAAAACTCCGTGAGTACTTATTTTCGCTTCGCGGAGCGTTGGTTCTTTACCCTTTAGGCTTTCATAACGAACTCTAATGACGGATTCGGGTTCAAATTACCACCCGCACCAAATTGTGAGGTATTGACTTTTTCTCCATTAAAATTGACAGAGGGATTCAACATATAGGTGTAATGCCCTTCCATGAACTTGGTTCGGAATGTTGTCTGAGCTCGGAAATTAGAATAAAAATGATACCAATTATTAAAGCTGATTTTTGCATTGCCGGTAAATTTATTAGCAGCAAAGTTATAAAGTAGCCTATACTTTATCAATGATCTATATCACATATCCTTCATTTATGGTTTACTGCGTTTCATTTTAAAATCTACGCGCTGTTCTTTACCATTAATACTGCCTTCGATCCAGGCATGCAGACTGTCAGACTTCAGGGGTTTATAGATGATTCGTTGCGGAAAATCATTTGCTTTATTTTCAAAGGTCCAGGGGTCATTGGCAATCATTTTAAAGGAAACAGGTTCCACATTTTGTCCGGGAAAGGACACTATATAATATACCCCATTACATAACCCATCTTTTTTTCGGATTAGTTCTACTGCTTCGGAAAAAACGGTATCACCATTTTGGATCTCCACACTAAAAGCATAATAAGTACTATTATTAATTTTTTTCCAGCTTTCGACAAATCGGCTGTCCCCTTCTGTTCGCTCCCAAGTACCTTTCAGTGCTGAAAAATTATCGATGTTATTGATGCCGCAAGGCTTAACGCAGGCATTGGACGTAAACAAAACTGCAGCGATAAACAGGTATTTTGAATTCATAAAATGTTTTACTGATGTTGCGACAAATAATATTTTGATAAGCAGGTCAATTTCCTGCAAATATAAAAATTAAACAGGCACTTGAATAAAGTTTAAAAAATTGTTTAATTTTGCACTGCAGGTACTTTGTCTTTTTGTCAATATTGGTAACTTATTATGTTGTCTGTTGATTTGCAATTCGTTAGCAGTTTTTATAGAATTCTGCATATCGCCTTGCTTGTAAGGAATACTCGAAGCGTGCCGGAATACTTGCACGGGCGCATTTTTACACGAAAACCTTTTTGAAATAATGCTCAATCATCTACGCGATTGGATTTTTAAGAACGTTCACGGTTCTAATCTGGTGTATAATATCTGCTGGGAAGACCCGCGTTGCGACCGAAAGGTCATGAATATTGGTGAAGAAAGTAAAATTGTTATGATCACAAGTGCAGGCTGCAATGCCTTGGACTACCTTCTTGATAATCCTTCTGAGATACACTGTATTGACCTCAATTCAAGACAAAATGCCCTTTTGGAATTTAAAAAAGTGCTGATTAAACACTTTACTTACAAGGATTTGTATGATTTTTTTGGTGAGGGAGTCAATCCTAATTCGGAAAATTTTTATCATACACAAATCCGTCAGCATCTTCCTGTTTTTGCTCAGGAATTTTGGGATAAAAAAATAGGCTATTTTAGTGGAAAGGGCCCTAAAAAAAGTTTTTATTACCGGGGTTCTTCCGGAACATTGGCTTGGATGTTCGGAAAATACATGAGATCGCGCAAGCAACTTTTCAAAAAAGTACGCAATCTGCTAGATGCCAAAAATTTGGAAGAACAGGAGTTTTGGTACAATCAGGTAGAAGCCAAGCTTTTTAATAAAACAATACGCCGAATCATCAGCAATCACTTTGCATTGGCATTGGCCGGTGTTCCCCGTGCACAACGTAAGCTGATCAGTGAGGAATATCCGGGAGGTGTAGGGGAGTTTATAGTCAACTCAGTACGCCACGTATTTACTAAAGTTGACATTAAAGAAAACTATTTCTTTCGTGTTTATATAGACGGTCATTACACAAAAGAATGTTGTCCAAACTATTTGGTTGAATCTAACAACGAAACGCTGAAAGAACGTGTAGATCGCATCAAAACTCATACTACAAGTGTTTCGCAGTTCCTGAAAGACAACCCGGCAGAATACAGCAATTATGTTTTGCTCGATCATCAGGATTGGCTTGCTGCACATAATATACCTGCTTTGGAAGAAGAATGGCAGCTGATTTTAAAAAACAGCCGTCCCGGCACTAGAATTTTAATGCGTTCTGCTGCATTGCGAATCGATTTCTTCCCTGAATTTGTTAAAGAAAAAGTGGAATGGATTCCGCAGGAAGAGTTGAATACAATACATAAAGAAGACCGTGTAGGCACTTATGGCAGTGTTTATGTAGGTATTGTAAAATAAGTTTCTTATATTGTACAGGGTAGGAGCTAAAAGTTCTACCCTCTACTTTTTATCTTAACAATATTATGAAAATATCACATGACAATCCTAATGCACAGGCCGGTGCAATGGATCAGTATTATAAATTTCAGTCAAAAATTTACGATATGACCCGTTGGACCTTCCTCTTCGGTCGTGACGAAATTATCAAAGCAATTCCGTTGGAACGTAACGCTAAAATCAAAATTCTTGAGATTGGCTGCGGTACAGGTTACAATACAAAATTGCTTGCACAGACTTTTCCGAATGCAGAAATCCGTGCTTATGAAGTATCGGATGATATGGTAAAACTGTCTCGCAAAAAATTGTCGCAATATGGCAGCAGAGTAGAAGTAGTGCATCAGCCTTATGGTACAACACCGGATTTACAGCTGGATACCTACGATGCAGTCCTTTTTTCCTATTCACTGACAATGATCAATCCGCAATGGGAAGATCTTATCCGTCAGGCTCAAAAAGACCTTAAAGTAGGCGGTTATATTGCTGTGGCTGATTTTCATGACAGCAAACATAAGTGGTTCAAAAAACACAT